>JAUNBL010000011.1:19076-47544 GCA_030527235.1 Clostridia bacterium
CGTAGACAGACCATTCAAGTTTTTTGTAGTCCACACCGGTAACAGTAGCATAAAACCGTGACTGCTCTTTTGCGCTTCCCCCCGAAGCAGGGTAGCCGTCGTCAGCCTTGACAGAGTATGTGTCGTTCAAATCGGCTTCCGACGTTTCCACCTGTGCGAACGAAAACACGACAATTTCGTCCCTCGCCTGCGCCGTCCCGGAACAGGCGCACAGCGCCAACGCCAAAAGTATAACAACTGTTAAAGCTTTCCTCATAATTACTCTCCTCGCATAATAAAATAGTAGTTATTACTGTGCCTCTCCAAGCACATAAGCTATAGTGTTTTTATGTCTGGCAAATCTCTGGATTTAATGCACACCACAAAACTGATACAAGAGATTGCGGCGAAAACTAACAAGATAGAAACTGAAATCAAGCATATTATGGATAACAGAAACGCACCGCTTCTTTCTATGCTTGGGCATCAGCTACGCCGCCAATATATTCCCTGTTAACTTTTAATAGTTAGACTCTCTGGATATAGTATACATCAGATAAGTTCACAATGTCAATATTAAGCACACGAATTTAACAATTTTCACAGCCCTCTAAACTCACTTGGCGTAACATTTTCCTGTTTCTTAAACACATATCCGAAATAGCTGTTGTCGCGGTATCCGACCATGGCTCCCACCTGCGCTATAGGCAGTGTGGTCTGCGTGAGGAGCTGCTTCGCTTGTGCAATGCGTTTTTTGGCAAGGTACTCAAACATACGCATACCCGTTTTGCGCCGAAATATCTTACAGAGGTATTCCGGTGAACACGAGGCATGGGCAGCTATCTGCGTTAAGAACACATCCTCGTTATAATGCACGTCCATATATTCGATTGCGGAGTTTACATATGAGTCCTCCACCGCTGTAAAGCTTGCACTGTCGCGCTTTAGCTGCTTGCATATATCAAGCAAGGTTTCGTATATTATTCCCGAGCAGGTATAAATGTAATACGGCTGTTTCTCATGTATAATCCCCATCATGGCGTTAAAGTGTTCGTCCAAAATTTCTATCGCATGAAAATGTATTGGCATTCCGGCAGGTATTCCGAGCACGTTGAGCAGGTTTTCTATAAAGACGCCATCGCCTCGGAAAGTAATCCAATTCGTAGCCCACTCCTTCGTAATCGCCGTATAGCGATGAGGCACGTTTGCCAAAAGCACACACGCATCGCCGCGCTCCAAGATGCATTCACGGTCGTTAGTGCATAAAACCCCTTTTCCGCTCAAAACATACAGTATCTGATAAGAGAGCAGTCCCTTTTCACGATTTACAGGCGGCTGCGAATCAGTTCGTCCTATGCCGCGTATCATAAACGGTAAACCGTCTTCGTTTGTGATAATCGGGTATTCGGCAAGATACATGTCAAAATTGCTCCTTTCAAAATTTCAAGACGGAAATGTTGAAATACTATAATCCTATAATACAATAAAACTACATCTCTTGCAAGCACAACTTTCCGCGTTGACAAAAAAACATGTACGTGTTAGACTTTTGTATAGAAATATTCGTGAAATGGATGTGCGAAACGTTTTGATAACAACTCACCCCATACCCCCGTTTTATGACAAAAATTCAAGAGTCCTGATTTTAGGGAGTTTTCCCTCTGTGAAGTCGCGCGAGCAGCTGTTTTTCTATGCGCACCCGCAAAACCGATTTTGGAAGGTCCTTGCAGCGGTGTTTAACTGCCCCGCACCTGAATCCGTTGACGAAAAAAAGCTTTTCCTGCTCAAACACCGAATCGCACTCTGGGACGCAGTTGCCTCCTGTACAGTCGTCGGCAGTGCGGACAGCTCAATAAAAAACGCACGTCCGAACGACATCTCTTCTATCTTAAAAAATGCCGACATTGAGCGCATTTTTGCCAACGGCAAAGCCGCAGAAAAGTATTATAACCGCCTTATTTTGCCTTTTACAGGCCGCACCGTACAATGCCTGCCTTCTACCAGTCCCGCCAACGCAGCATACAGCGCAAAGCAGCTGCTTCAGGCGTGGCAGATTGTAAAATGCTAAAATGGTAAAACTGCAAAAGCGAACCTCCTTCTTAATTCTGGAGGTTCGCTTTTTTTGCAACGCATTCCACGATGTCCGCGCTTTTATCAACGGTAAATCTCTCCTCAATAAGGCGCCTGCCATTTTGTCCCATAGCTGTGCGGAGCTCAATATCGTCCGCAAGCTCCTTTGCACGGCGGCAAAATTCGTCAGTATTGTCTGACGGACACCAAAACCCGCATCTGCTCTGTTCCACCAGCTCGCGCATGTCTGTACTTAAGTCCGTGGCACACAGTACGGGCATTGAATATTCAAGATATGACAGAATGCGCGACGGGTAATTAGGGATGGTGAATCTAAAATCAAGCGACACAATTCCCACATCGCACTCGAGGACAAACGCCTCGTACTCGTCACGCGGCAAATTGTTTATGAGTACCGCGTTTTTATGCCCGCGCACGTACTGCTCAACAATCCCCCGCTCTGTTCCCCTGCCTACAAACGCAAAAAAGATATCGTCCCTGTCAACGAGCTTGTCAGCCGCCGCACAAAGAAAATCTATTCCCTGCGGTCTGCCCATATTACCCCCGAAAATAAAAACCACAGCGTCACGGGGGATGTTATACTTTTTTCTGAGCGGGCGTGTCGGGTTCTTGATTATCTCCGTTTTGATTCGCTTAGTATTCGGGAAAAGAATTAGTTCACCGCAATTTTCAGCATCGTTGTGTTCAGCGATATACTTTATGTTCGCCTCTGACATGCACCCTATGAACGAAGCTGAGGAATAGAGCTTTTTTTCCTCGCGGCTGTAGAATCTGTAAATGGCGCTCCCCTTTTTCAGCATACCTATATCCACGGCATTTTGAGGGAAGATATCCTTCATCATTAAAAGCGAGGGCGCGTTGAAGATTTTTCGGGCTTTTTTTACTATGCTGCCCATAGTCACCGGCGGCGCTTCAAACAATATTAAGTCTATTTTCTCACCTGACAGCTGCCGTTTAATCGCTTTGGCAAACTTCCCAGTCATTGTAAGCTGTGAAATTGCCTTTTCTACCGTCCCCACATCGTACAGATTGCCTGTTTGCACACGCAAAACTGTGCATCCGCGTTCCTGCGCGGTATAAGTAGGCTGAGCGAACTTTTTTTCATTTGCGCAAACCACAAAAATGCGATGGCCTCTTTCCGCTAAAGTCTCTGCCAAATCGGTGTATATTGTCGAGTTCATATCCGCTTTCGGGAAGAGAGTTGAGATATACAAAATATTCATATAATCAAAATCCTTTGCTTCGTCTTTAGTTACGAAGTGAATACCGATACTCGTTCATTTGCCGACCTTCTTTGGTCTGATAAGTATCACAGAGCACGAACTTGTTCGCCGCATAAAAATGGTTCGCTTTTTCATTATTGACCGCATCGGTTTCAAGCTTAATATACTCAAATTCCGAACTGCCATCGTACATCGACAAAAGCTTGTTGAGCATTCTGCGGCCTATATGCTTGTTTTCCGCCTCGGGCGACACTCCAATCGAAGAAAGCTCCACATAGCTCTCAGCGCGCTTGCTCTCCGCAGGTTTCAGAAATGACCGCACGAGCCGCGCCATTATTGCCGGTTTTCGAAAAAAAGCGCCCAGACCATAGTACATAAAAGGCAGCAGACTCTTTTTTATAAGATACTTGTAAAAGGCGCTCAAGTCTTCTGAAAATGCCAAGAATCCGACAACGCCATTTTCGCTTCTGGCAATAATCAGTCCCGATTTTTCATGCGTACAAAAGCCTTTGTAAAGCTCTTTCAAAAACCCTCTGCCCAAAAAGGTGAGAAAAAAACCGGTGAATGTCTGCATGTGAATATCCACAATCTGAGCGACCAGTTCTTTCTCATATTTGTTTTCCCGAAACAGTTCGATAGAAATGTCGTTTGTCATCTTGCCTCCACTTTGCATTTATCCTCGTCCCCATTCTGCGAATAGTCCTTACCGCATACGGCAAGCACCGTCCTCAGCATTATTTTTATTTCGCCCCAAAAACTAAAATTCTCAATCGCCCTAAGGTTGTAACGCATCTTGCACGGCAGGACTTCTTCGACATACGTTCTCTCAATATCCTCCGAAGCATCCAACAATGCGGCCTCGTCCTTATAAAAAATACTCGCCTCAGATGTAACTCCCGCCGGCAGCAAAAGCGTCGCCAGCATACTCGGCGTATATTGCTCGACATATTTAGGCACCTCGGGCCGAGTCCCCACAAAAGTCATCGTACCTCGCAGTATATCTATAAGCTGACTCACTTCATCCAGCCGGAAGCGCCGTATCACCTTTCCCACCCGCGTTATCCGCGCATCGCCCTTGGTTGTAACCTGCGCGCCGATTTTTTCAGCATCTGTGACCATGGTACGGAATTTGAAAATTCTGAACTCTTTCCCATATCGCGTCACTCTGACCTGCCTGAAAAATACGCTTCCGCGCGAGTCTATTTTTATGGCCGCAGCAAGCAGTAAAAACAGCGGCGATAAAACTATGAGCATTCCGGCGGAAACAACAATATCAAACAGCCGCTTAAAAAAAAGTGCGACGGACTTCTTTTTCAGTATATTGTAATATTTCAAAACTTCATCTGTTTGCATCCGAGCCGGTAAATCTGACCATGGTTTCAAAAACATTATATGTACTCTCCCAAAATCCTCGAGAAATTCTCAATGATATAGTCTACCTCAATGTCTGTCAGCCGTGTGTGCAGCGGCAGCGTAATCTCGTTTTCAAACTGCGCAAAGGCACGCGGGAAGTCCTTAATGTCAAATCCGAGGTTTTTATACGCCGTCATCATCGGCAGCGGTTTATAGTGCACATTGCACGCAATATGAGCCTCCGCCATCTTCACAATAATTTCCCTCCGCTGCTCATCCGCTATCCCCGGCGTCCGCGTAAGATAAAGATGCCCGCTTGAAAGATGCGACTTGCTCTCATGGCAAAGCGTTTTTACCCCCAACGGGCAAAACGCCGCGTCATAACGGCGGATAATCTCATGGCGGCGGCGCATCATACCCTCATAGCGCTCCAACTGTTTTAGTCCTATTGCTGCCATGATATCCGTCATGTTGCACTTATATGCCGGATATATTACGTCATATTCCCACGCACCAAGCTGCGATTTTGCAAGCGCATCTTTTGACTGGCCGTGGAGCGAAAGGAGCTGGAATCTGTGGTATATATCCTCGTTATCAATACCGCTTATGCTCTTCCACGCCGCGCAACCGCCTTCAGCAGTCGTAAGATTTTTGACCGCGTGAAATGAGAACGAGGAAAAGTCAGCTATTTCGCCTGCCATCTTCCCGTTTCTCATGCCGCCGAGTGCGTGCGCGCAGTCCGCAACGACTACTATTCTGCCAAGCGCCTCTTGAACATCGCCATTAGGCCGGAAAAGCGCCTTCTTGCGCTCAACGATTTCAAAAATGCGGTCGTAATCACACAGCGCCCCGCCTATGTCAACAGGCACTATTACTTTAGTCTTTTCGCTTATCGCAGCCTCCAGCGCATCGTAATCCATCTCAAAGGAGTCTGTGGCCGTATCAATAAATTTGAGACTTGCCCCCACGTGAATCGCAGGACTCGCCGAAGCAGTATACGTGTAAGCGGAAGTTATTACCTCATCACCCTCACCGACATTGAGAACATGCAAAATCATTTCCAAAGCGGCTGTTGCAGAATTAAGACATACCACCTTATCACAGCGGCAAACCTCGGCCAGAGCTGCCTCAAACTTTTTTGTCCGCGGACCGGTAGTAATCCACCCCGAGCGCAGCGCTTCGCCAACCTCGCCAATCTCCAGTTCGGACATGTCGGGCGGGGAAAAAGGAATATTCATAGCTGACTGTTCCTCGCATTCTTATATATTATTATAATTTATAATATCATCACCGCACAAATATGTCAAGACATATGTACTGCGTATTACTTCCGCAGAGGCAGCTCGCACCCGTCATAGCTGTTCGCTTTATATCCGAGTGAGCAAAAGTAATAGAAATCGTTCGCCGTCATGCTTGGAATCCGTCCCTTTAAGTCGGAAGGCTTGTCGTCCTGTTCGGCGGCATACCGAACGAAATCGTCTATATTTGTTTGCGGCAGGTTTTCAAAGAAGGATTCCCGCGCGTCGGGGAAAATATCCCACAGATGCTTTCGCAGGATAGTGCCTGTTCGGTGCTGCACCGGCAGCTCCTTTTGCGCGCGCTCGTTATAGCTGCCGTTTTCAAGCTCGGTGATACAGTCCTTTACGCTGTCCAGAAGCCACTGCGCAAATTCGGATATGTCGTATGTGAAGGACGACCTTTGCTTTCTGGAATCATCCTCGATTACAAACTTGTTTCCGAGAAAGATTGCCCGGTATCCGATTGTCTCGTCCTCAACGGCGCCGAAATGGTACCATTCGGTTTCGTCCGGAAATTCGTTTTTCCAATATTGCTCGAATTCTTCACGGCTTTCAACCTCGCCGTCTTCAAGCATTTCATCGAAATCTTCGAAATCCTCGATGGTTCCGCGTTCTGCCGTAAACCACAGCTCCCGTGCTCCGTTTTCCGATACCGGTGAGACGCGCTTCAGCAACGCAAATATTTCGTCAAGCAATTCGTATGTGTGCTCGTCGTATGTGGGGCTGTTATCAGTGCTCATGCGGTTCTGATTTTTCAGAATACGAATATAATGCCTGATTTTCGGAACTTTCAGCTTATCGTGCTTTAATTCATTCATCGTTGTTTATTCCTCGTGTTTTGTATTAAAGGCTGAATTACATCCGCCAACTCAAAGTCGTTGTAGAGAAAGTGCATCTTATCAATGCGCTTGTCGGTGTGCCAGTGGCCGCAAAACCATGCGGCATATTCGGCTTTTTCTTCGATGGCATCGAGCCATTCCTCGGTGCTTGTGTCAACGGTTGACTGATCTATCTGCGGCAGAAACATCTCCGTAGGCTCGTATTTCATCGGGCAGGTGTGCGACAGGATGACATCGAAGGCGTTTTTAGAGACCTGACTGTTGACATATGCCTTGATTTCCTCCGATGGCTGCTCGTCCTCCCACCAACCGTATCCCCGCGCCAGCCTAAAATACTTATCGACGCTGTATGCGCCGCCGATTACCAGATAGCGTATACCTTCTATCGTGTATATCTCTCCGTCCTTTGCGAACAGAAGCTTCGGATATTGTTCCTCATACCAAACCTGACCGCCGTTCCATTCCTTCAGCTTGTAGGAAGGGATTGTCACCGGTCTTTTTTCGTGATTGCCGTGTATGCACAGGATTTGCGGTTTTAAGGCGTTGAGATGCATTTTCATCTCGCTGTCTCGTTCGTTGCCGTAGTAATTCGCGCCGACATCACCGAGAATGACAATGACATCCGAGCGAGTGAGCTTCACGCGCTTGGTAAAGCGTATTATGTTATACGGCGACCCGTGTATATCTCCGGTAAAAAAGACCATGTGCTTCACCTGCCTATGAAAATTATACAGCTTTGCTACTATCTTCGTATAGTCAAAACCACTTCTTTTTCATTGCAGCAAGGAATTCTTCTGTAATTGGGTACCCGCTACTCTCTCCGATAACAGAGTCGATTCCGCAATACGGGCATAATGCCGTCCCGCCACGGTCACAGTCATTATCACCGGTAAGATACTCTGTGATTCCTTTGGAATCACAGATTTTACCGCAGCAGAAACACCCGCACTTTTCGCCCTTGGAGAGCTCTGCCATATTAGAACTGCTGAACCTGTGAGCGTCAATGACATCCTGTTCTGAGGATTTTTCAGACGGCGTTGCAGCATCATTTCTTTTGCTTTTGTATTCAGCACCGTCATTGTGCCACTTGCAAGCAATACAGCGGCTTCGCTGTTCTTCGTTCCACTCAACACCATTGGGTAAGCAAGTGGGCTTAATCATTCTATCTGCAACATCTGCAATCGTCATGCAGTTTGTTCCATTGATTTCATCATCAATTGCCGGACAATAAACGGTCTTTTCCGGTATTGTTTCGCCGGGTTCCAATCTTCTTTCTATGTATTTGGTCTTCTCGACAGGATACGGAAGGTCGTCCGGCGAAAAAAACTCTATATTCTCAACCGTACCATATTGCAGCTCGTTGTCTCTGCCGATAGGCACAAGCACTCTATCGCCGATTTTGAGCGTTTCATCGTGAGAAAAATAGTAATAACTTCTTCCATAGCCCCACACTTCAACCGAATAAAAGGTCATGTCGGCGTCGCCTTTTACTGAATAGAAGCTCTTGCTATCAAGCAGTACAAAGCTACCGTCATCCGGCACAAAATGCCGAATACCGTGCATCACATCCTGCCAGTCCTCCGGCACATGGTTTTTATCGTATATACCCTCATGTGTTTCGACGGTTCCGTCATACTTTTCCACCGTTAATTGATAGAGCGGAACATCTTTGGTATCGGATTGGGATGGAACATCGCGCCAGTCGTATGTTAGCACTCTCATCATATCGTCGTTCAATGTTTCAAAAGACTCATTTTCAGCACCAGCATTACTTTGAAATACAATGTGCTTATCTTTCTTTCGTTGGGTTTTTACGCTGCAAGCGTCAAAGTCAATACTTATCATTTCCGATAGCTGCACCGTATGTGAGATGTCCTCCGTATACGATAGTGCTACCGATTTATCCATCTTTAATTCCAGCATTGCCGTTTTGATTTCATCCAGATAAATCCCGAAAAGAGCACAAAATGTTCCCCAACGGGGTGGATACAGATTGTCTCCCTCACGAACAAATTTACGCTTTCCTTTTCGCTCAACCTCAACGCACCAGTGTGTACCATCACATACCATATAGTCGGGCATATAGTATCTATTCCAAGAAAACACTCCGGTTTGCTCAAACGCTTTCAGAAAGTGCTTTGTTTCGTGTTTCGAGAGCTTCGTGTCATTAGGCAGAGTACAATTCCCCGCAACCGATTCGTGAGAGAGCGCGGCCGTGCCGTCCTTGTTAACGGTGAAAACGAAATTATCAAAGCCGAAGAAACCGCCTACACGGAAGCGTATATTTTCTATCTTGCCGTTCAAGCTCATCACCTCTTTAAGAATCCATGTACTCCCGATACTTTTCCATTTCCGCTTCTGTCGATTTCAAGCGAGAAGCTATGCCGGATTCGTTCTTAATCAAGTCGGCATGTTCTTTCAGTCTGTCATATAGGTCGGAATCCATCGGTTTTATAAATCCGTTTATAATCGAGAATAAAATAGGAAATTTCTTCGGCTGCTCCATATTGGCAAACGACACCGTAATACATTGTCCATCGGTATTGTTCACTGTTCCTTGCCCGTATGATTTGTGGGTAACAGAACTTCCGGCGGGCATAGCATTTTGTGCCAGCTTCAGCAGCTCCGCAAGCTTTTCTTGCTGAGGCAAAAGCATGTCGTATTGCTCTTTGCATTGCTTTGCCTTTTCCACTCGCTCTAAATACAACTTTTTGGTAGCCGTATTCGGGTGCGAATATGTAATGCCGCCATATAAGCCATAAACTTGAGAGGCATAGATTAAATCAAAAGCAAGAATATGAAGCGATTCATCCGGATAGTATGCTTCTTTAGCAACTTCATAGCGGCTCTTATTCGTTTCTAACAGCGCAGGATGCTTCTTAATTTCTTCAACTAATTCATCACACATACGATAATATACGGGCAATTTGAAGTTTGTCCCGGATCCCCAATCGTCATAGAACTCAACGCAATCTGCAAACTCGTGTGCCTGCCTTGCTTTATACAAATAATTGTTCTCCGGATCGTTGAGGAAAAGATATGCCATAACGGCTCTTTGGTCGTTCGTGTAACGCCAGCTTTGCGGATAATACTTTGCCTTAAGTTGCTCGGATTTTGCTATGAATTCATCAATCTTTTTCTGTCGAACAGACAAATCGCCGTTATCCGGTTCGTACAGAGCGATGAACATATTGCGAACCGTCTCCGTCTCCGATTCTTTTCTTGCATAGTCAACAAGTGCGTAAAACGGCTGTTGATGAACGCTATCTATCATCGTATCGGATTCACGCCATACCCGATAGAGCATATCAGCAAAATTTTCTGCGTTAATGTCAAAGTGGTCTTGAAACCGCTGGACGACAGCCCACTTATAGCTTTCGTTGCTTTCTCCTTTAACGTCACTATTGAAAGATTCAAACCCATTTATATAGTTTGCAATAAGCGTTTGCAGGTGTTCTTTGTTCATTTCCACTTCTCCTATTGTTGTAAAATTACTTTGTTCGTCACAAAATATGAAATCTCAAATGTTGATTTTCGAAAACAATCTTTTGGTATTATCAATCAGTATTTGCGCACCGCCAAATGTATCATGGCCTTACTCATTCGTCGCTTCCTTTCGCTTGCGCGTCTGATTCTATATACGGTATTCTGAAATAATCGGCACCCTTGCCCAGTAGCTAATAGCAAGGGCTATATGCCTTTGTTTCCTCCAAACTCACACCCATGTTGATGATGGTGCCCGTAGTACCAACGCCCGTAACGATAGCCATAGTGCGGCGGGCAATGAGCACAGTCGCCGTCGCAGCGTCCGTTGTGTTTTTTGTGCCTCTGGTCGAAAACCGATGCGATGCCGAATGCAACGGCAAGCTTGCTGAAGAATCCCATCTTGGGCTGCGGCTCAACAAAAAAGTCGTCATCCGGTTCTTCCGGATCGTGTTCATTTTCATCATCTTCGTAATAGTTGATTCCGCTTCTGGATGCCGCTGCTTCAAAGACGTCGTTTGATGCAAAACCGTATAAATCGTCAAGTTGTTCCCTCGTAAAAGTGCATTCGCAGGAGGCTATGACGCTGTTCATTCCGTCCTCGTTCAGTGCATCCGTCAGCTCGATAACCTGGTCGGCAGAAAAGGTTACGCCGGCCGCCACAGCTTTTTTGATCAGCCGTGTAGCGGCAGATTCGTTGCACAACTCAATGGCAACCTCGCAGATCTCGTCGGCAGAACCAAAACTTGTGAGCTTCGATATACGGCTTATCTGTGTACTGTTTGCCCAGTCATAGAATTTCTCATAATATTCATCCCACGTCATAGCTCTCACCTCGAGTTAACAGCAATTTGGTTAATGCTGATTTGCTCTCATTTATTTCAATATTTTAATTAATGCGGCGGTTATAGCATCAACCTCTGCCGTAGTATTATTTTTACCTATTGAAATACGAATTGTCCCTTTTGCAAGCGTCTTGTTGAGATTGATGGCTTTAAGCACATGAGATATTTCCGTGTCTTTGCTGTTGCAAGCGGCCCCCGTGGAAATACATATGCCGCATAAATCCATACGATGGAGGATTGCTTCACCGTCGGCACCTTCGAACGAAAGACTGATGATACCCGGAATGGTTTTCTTTCCGCCGTTACGAACAAACGAAATATTCGCATCAGAGAGAGCACTCAACAAGCGATGCTCCAAGGCGCTGATTTTTACGACATTGGCAGTTATTGCTTCGCAATTTTCCTTCAATGCTGTTGCCATGCCGACAATAGACGCCACATTCTCTGTGCCAGCTCGGTGTGCGTTTTCCTGTGCGCCTCCGTCGGCGTAAGATGAAATCTCGGTTCCTTTTCGGATGTAGAGGAAACCTATTCCTTTCGGCCCATTAAACTTATGTGCGGACGCCGAAAGCATGTCAATTCCAAGTTCTTGAACATCAATCTTTACATGACCGACTGCTTGTACGGCATCCGTGTGAAATAGCGCACCATGTGCATGAGCAATATCACAAAGCTCTCTAATTGGTTGAATGGATCCGATCTCGTTATTTGCATACATTATCGATACAAGACGAGTAGTATCAGAAATTGCACTTTTCAGCGCGTCAGCTGTAATAATTCCATCCGTAGTAGGCATTAAGTAAGCTACTTGGTATCCAAGTCGCTCTATTGCAGCGCACGAACGCAGTATGGCGTGATGCTCAAATGCTGATGTTATTGTCGTTCCTTTTTGTGCATCGGCAAAAGCTGAGCCCTTAATAACCCAGTTGTCGCTTTCCGTACCTCCGGAAGTGAAAAATATTTCATCAGGATGTGCGTTGATACATTCTGCAATTGTAGCCCTTGCTTCCGCAAGAGCTTTTTTAGGCTTTCTTGCAAATGCGTATGGCTGCGATGTGTTTCCATACTCATCAAGAAGCCAAGGTACCATCGCTTCAAAAGCAGTCTTGCTTAATTGTGTTGTTGCCGCATTATCGGCGTAAATCACGGATATCACCACCTTAAAGGAATAGTGGGCAGCCTTGGTCTTTAAATTCTTCGATTTTGGTTTCTAAATCTTCAATCGAGCAGTTGAAATCGTTAGCAAGACAATGTAAACACGCATATTTTTCCGTTTCGGCACCTAAGAGTTTTTTGTTCAGTGCTATCCAATCTTTTTCAAGAAGTGCACCGCAATATTTACAATTTTTATTGTTTTTCACGGTAGCACTCCTTAATTTGAATATCCGGTATTTTCGAACCTCCAAATTCGCCATAATCAATAATTCCAAGCTGCATCTTTATAACGCTGCGCATTTCTTTTGCAGGCTCTAAACAGTAGGTAATAAACTCGTTGACATCAACTTTTGAAACATCAGTGGCATTCGGAAATAGGAGCTTTAAAAGGCCCGTGCATATTCTTTTGATTGCTTCTGTGTCGCGTGTCGCAGAGTTCTTGGGCAACTCCAGCAATTCATCAACTACCGCTCTGTACGAAAGCTCTTCGCGCAACATGTGCATGATTTCGCCAAAATACTCTGTATTTAGCGCCCATCCATTAGCTTTGAGGCTTTCTTTCATTTTAGGAATATCCCAGCCCTTAATAAAACCGTGAAATCTATCGAGAAGGGCAGACTCGTGAAAAATATCCGGCAAATCTACAAACATGTTCTGATTGATATTCATTAGTTCAGAATCAATATTGCCTAAAAGAATTAGCCCAGCATCACCCACGCCGCGACTATCGCCTACGCGGTACTCTCCGCTTTCCAAATAACCTTTTAGTGCCCCTTGCATTTCCATCGCGTCGGTAAATTTGATACTTTGAACTTCATCAAATGCGACATAGTCATATCGGGATACTAAACCTGGCGTCTTCTTGTTAATGTCATAGAACATCTTAGCTCTTGAAATGCTACCACCGCTCACGAGCCATCCATATTTGCTAATCTGAGCAAATAGATACGACTTTCCTGTTTCCTTGGGAGCAAGTTCGATCAGATTGAGACGCTTCTCAATAAATGGTAACAACCGGCTAATCATAGTTAATTTTTGTTTGGTGCTTGCGTAACCAGCTGGATTATAGTCGATTGCTCCTATCAGCACGTCAATCCACTCATCGACAGAAAAGTTATTTCTACTTTCAATGAAGTAATCCAAATCAATTGTATAGGGACAGAATGGTGTGAAATCTACCAACCGGAAAATGCTGTTTCTTCCGCTGTCGTCTAATTCACATACGAGTTCAACAATTCCCCAAACTTCAGTGGGAGACAGCAGGTATTCTCTATTGGCTTCAATAACTGACCAGTCAACGATGGCTTCGCCTTTCTTTTTCGGTACTCCAAAATCCGGCAGTGAAAAGAGTGCATTTCTTGTTGCGGTATCAAAATCAATTTTAATTTTCGTCAGAAACCTAACTGGTTGATTGTTGTGAAGCAAATCCACAAGATACTCATTCCATTGCTCTTTTTTTGGAATTGTACGCTTAACATAAGCAGAAACTTCATCCTTGTCTATTTTTCCTGCAGAATTTGAAAAACGCATCACAAGCCAATCTCGCATATATGATGGTAAACTTAGAGCTGAGAAAAATTTTGAATTAGATGAAGATTTATATACGAGCATCTCACCGAAGTGTTTTTTCAGCTTCTCTTCCAGCTCTTTATTCGCCGGAACTGAATCGATTTGTGATAAAGCCTCTGAAAAGGCTTTGTTTTCTGTAAAATCCATGTTCCAATTACCTCCACAAGCTTCTTAAATGTCAAATTTCTTGTTTGCATCAAGTGGACGCTTGACTGCAAACTTTATTTTTCCAATATCATGGTTTCCGCAAAATACTGTGGCAGTAGTCTCCGTTTCTCCATCAAACGGTCTGTACTTAAACGTATATTCATCATCGTATTTCTCACATGAAATTCTTTTACCGCGCACAATCACAAAAACTGCATCAGTTACGGGATTTTTTAAACCAAACACTACAGTTACCATTTTTGTAAAAGAATCGATCTTGTACTCGTCTTCTTTCAGAAAAGCTTTATTGATGATTGTTTTCTTCGCTCTTCCACTTTTCTTCTCGATAGTAATCACTGGAACAAGCCATTCTTCAAGCGCTGCCCCGCCATGGATCTCATCTATAGGAGCTCCCTTTTGTTCAAACCGAGTGTAATCTGCAAATATTAATTTGCCGTCATATTCAATTGTAGTTGGCAATTTGTCCGCGATATCGGTTCCCTCGCAATAACGGCCATATTTATAGATTGCGTGCCCTTGAGCAGGAATCTTCCTGTCTAATTCAGTTTTTCGAATCAGCACAGCCAGTCTACTGGTTCCGTGATCCGAAGTAAGAATAACTTTTGTCCGTTCGCTACTAAAAGCGTTCTCAATCTTTTCACGTAATGTATCGAGAAAAGCCAGTTCTTGAATAATGTTATTGGGGTACTTATTGCTTCCGTGTTTCAGCTCATCTAAATCCAACATCTCGAGCACAACATTCTTACCAGACAAGAAGTCTTTGTTGTTCTCTGTTGTCGATGGTAGATTACAGTATCCTGCTCGATAGGATATTCCAAATTTATCAATAGGCATTTCAGCAAGCACATAGGCAATGTAATCTATGTATTCAGCTCCCATGCCATCTACAAATAGAATTGTAGTGTTGGCATCGTATTCTTCATTTACAACATAGTTTCTGGCTTTAAGAGTAAATACACGTGCCCCTTTTTCTTCGGCTATGCTTCGTACGGTATCAACAAACTCCTCAGGCAAACCATTGGTTGCCTTATACCAACGATATTTGCCAAAATACTCTTCGTGAACATCAGAGAAGTCACCCGTCTCCAATTCGCCGTCGAATTGCAGGTAATTCGCCAATGCCGGATAAACGGTTCGAAGGATGGCCATGACTTCCGCCTTTTTTGTATAATCCCATCCTTGCAGCACACTAAACACGAATTCCCTTTCTTTTGCGGTCAAATCAGTAATAACGCTCAGTGCATCCAATGCGTTTGCGTTTTTTATTGCATCCCAAAACGCCTGTGGCACCTGCAAATTAAGTTTTGCAAGCAAAGCCTTGCGCTGTAAATAAATCTCTGCAAACGAATTTGAATCTACAAGACTTATAATATTGCAGAACAAGGATTCAATAAATCCTTCAGGGGATGATGCACCTTTTGCGGCTTCTATCAAATATCCGCTGTTCGGTTGTATGCGTGTCCACATCCATAAAAGCCATTTTTGAAAGCAGGTATATGTCTTCCAGTGCTCAAAAAGCTTTGTATTATAACGGTTTATTGACAGCTCTGAACAGCAAGCATCTTCGAAAGTTTTCTCTTTCGCAACAATTTGCGCGAGCTTATTCCAGTCACTTTCCTTACCGTCGGCAAGGCGGAATTGCGAGGGCAGTGAATAATGAAAGCGCATTAGGTCAAAAGAAGTTACAATTACCTTTACATCATCAAAAAATACATTGTTTTCAAAATAGACGGCGTTTGATGTGTGTAGAATCAATGGTTTATCCGGGTTCTGTTCCCAATATCGCAAATACTTTTTAAACCCATAAATCTCATTGCCGGAAACTTCGACATCAAGCCCTTCTTGGATAATGGTAAGAGAGTAGTCTATTTCTTCGCCGGTTTTAAGTAACAGAATGGATCCTTTTCGTCGAGGGTCATTGTCCGGCAACGTGTGCAATATACTATGCATGCGGTACATGGGAACATAAATACGGAACAACGGATTGTGTTGAGCCTCCGGATATTCTTTTGTTAAGATATCGCAAATTGTTGATTTAGCTATTTCCGGATTGATTCTGAGATATTCCGAAATAGGCAACACGCAAATCGAATCCGCTGTTGCTTTCATTCTTGCGATGAGTCTGCGAATATTCGGAGTCGTATCTTCTCCATCACAAAAATCAGATAAAAACAAGTGTCCAGAAGACATGGAAAATAAAAGCTTTTTAACCTCTACCCACATCTCCATGGATTCAACGTTAATGAATCTGACGGGATTCAAGCAGTTTTCTGTTCGATCTTTCCGCAGATAGGTTTGTAACGCTAAAAGGCTATTAAACTTCTCCATGTCTATGCCTCCCTTTAAGTCGACTTTTTATTTCTCAGTATGCTGATACCGAGAAGAGGATCATTCTCGATTAACTTTTCAAGATATGCCTGCGCGTCCTCTGCCGAGAGATTATGCAATTCTTCTCTGACTTTGGAACGATACTTTGTTTGATATCTCTCAGATGCAAGTTTCTTAATTGCATTTTTACACAATGCTTGTTTTGAATACCATGCGTAGATATCTTTGCCTACAACATCTCGAAGTACTTCACGTAAACTGTCAGCGTCATCGATAATGTAAGCGTAGTCGCCGCAAAAGAAATCTATGAAATCTCGAGTGCAAGCATTTATATCACTTAACTTTTCCAAATTGTTTCCATTAACAAAGGAAACGGCATCATCAATGCTGCTTTCGTTTGGAAGGAGTGCAGTTTTGTTTAAAGCAGCAAATACTGTTTGTGCAGTCAGGATGTTGTCGGAAAAAGCGCACAATATTGGAATTCTGTGCTCCTTAGACCATTCAGAGGGACTCTCAGTATGGGTGATGGTTTTCCACGCCTCAAACAGCTTATGCGTCTTCATGCTCTTTCGGTAAGTGTCAAGAGTTCTCCTCACCGAAAGGATAAATTCGTCGGTCTTCTTAAAAAGCATTCCGGCGTCTACTTTTTCAAACAGATGGTTAATCTCATCATGTGTAGCCGAAGCGTCAACCAGCTTGTGAACGGCAAAAGCAAACGTATCATATTGATTGTTAAAGAACGCCAAAAAGTCATCGAAGCGACTATCAATTACATCAGCAGTCATTTCTCGATTAACTACAGCACCATTTTTTATTGCATAAAATTGCTGCATTATTGGCTTCAGGATAGGCTTGCTTTCAATTAGAACATCATCCGGTACTTTAATAATATTGAGCTTTTCAATCAATGCAGCTTTTGCCTCTGGCAAATACTTTTGAGGTGTATTAATAATCCGGTTGATCGCGCGAATGAGACGCAAGTCGATATATAGACTAAAAATCTGTTTATCAATATCGCCTTTTTGCCAAAGATACGAAGAATCCGAAGATAGCTTTTTATTCAGCAACGATAGATATTCATTATCCGCTAACTTAAGGCTGCTTGCAATTTGCGTCAATTCTGGTTTTTGTTTGGCAATATAGTACACCATTCCATTGCGCAAGCACTCATCTGACACTATTCCGCTTATCACTGTGTCAAGTCCAGGGACTTGGATATACAGCGCATAGATATCCTCTGCGACTTTGGTTTTGCCGCGACCGATGCGGGACTCGGGATTAACAAACTCACAGAACAAGTCAATCAGTTGGACGAGCTGTACACTCATTTCGTGGTCATACATTTCTTCCTGTACATACGATTTGAGTGCCCATAATGGATAGTTGTTATTTGTAAGATAAATATTCAAGTTTTTAGCAATATCATCGATAGAATTTCTCTTGTCTTTGGCTATTTTGAATATTTCACCTGTAATCTGACAAAACGAAGAGTGCTTCGGCTTTTGCTTTACAATGAATTGATTCTTCGCCTTTGGCATTTCTTTTACGATGCCATAAATAAGCTCACAGAGATCGGAGTAATTCAAACCAACCGTGTTGTTATTGATATCACGCTTATAGTAACTGCTGTCGGCATATTCTTTCAACAAAAATGCCATTACAAAAACCGACCCAGTGCAAGGGAGAAATCCAAACGGCGGCTTTTTCAATGCCGTCCAAATATCACTTATGCACACCATGCTGTTGTTAGCAAATCCACGGCTTATTACTTCTTCAACGGCGATTTTCATTCTGGAAACGACATGATTTGGCTGTGCGGTCCAATAATTTGGATTTCCCCATATCCCATCCTTTTCCAAGGGAGAGGAAAGAAATCTTAAATAACTGTAATTAGCGGGAATGGTCTCTTTTCCCATCGCAATTTTAGCAACGACATCCTTATAACCGCTTTGCGCAAACAGCTTATCATTGACTGATATTTTTTCTATTCCAGCGTCAAAGAAAGAATCATTCAGCTCCTTTAGCTTCTTTCGAAGATTAGCACCGCCAGATACGGCGTCAGACTGGGTAGCGGATGAATAGATACGCAATGATGTAGTAATCAAGGCACGTGACCATTCACCGACAAGGCTGTCTGTACTCTTTTTTGCTAATGTAAGCTGATCCTTTTGATTCGGAATAGAGCTAAAGTATTTTTCTTTCCCTTTACTTGTTACAAATTTCTCATAACGAATATCGGTAAAAGGCATGCCAGAAAAGTCAACGACAACGCATCTGTCTGCAAATTTGGAGTAAATCATGCGAATGGTGTCGGCGATTTTTCCCTGCTCAACTTCATTTTTCGCAAACAAGAAGAATGTAAGAATCTGGTTTGTTTCCACGGCAATATCAGCTTCACTGCGTGCATTTGATGGGGTGATTGGAATAATTCGACAGCGATACTGCAAGAAATCAGTAGGTAAAAACTGCTTTGTGACATCATAGCCGGAATCGGTAATGAGTTTTTCAAACGGAAATAGTTTTCGTACATCTTCTTCCATTTTTAAGAGTCTCTCTTTGTCAATAAGCGCCGTCATCATAACATAGAGAGTTCCCTTATCGGAATCTTCTATCGAACCAAGAACTCCTTTGTTAACCAGTTCATCTAACACTTCAGAAGTCTTATTTTCTAAAGTAGTGCCAACAAAGCAAGCACAAATATTTTTCTTTGTCGGGCGCAACAATGATGTAGCCCCGGTTCGACTGATACTGCCGTTTTTCGTCTGAAGAGCTGACAGAAGAAGCGCTACTTTTAATACTCTTTTTCTATTAATGCTTTCGGCACTATCTACTTTTCCGTTGACGATGCAGACGCTCTCGTAAGCATTATAGTGACTTATCGCATCCGAAAAAGACGCATCTAAATCTGCATTTGACGCATTGAAGAAATAGTCCCACAAGTAATCTGCTGTTAAGAAATTCCACTTGCCGTATTCGTAACCATAATGATCAACGAACCACTTGAAATTTGTTCGCTCATTGTCACCCTCTATGTAGTCGCCGCTGAGGAACTGGAACATAGTGCGCTGATTTGAACTAATATCCTGTGCAATGAACTTTAGTAAATAGGCGGTATATGGCTGCATCGGCAGAAGATTCTTAAAGTCGTCATCCTGTATGCTTGCGTCCTTGTCTTTTATCAAATCTGCAGCGCCGCGCTTTACAGAAAGCCACAGCTCATCTCGTGTTTTGTTCCATTCCTCTTCTAAATCCTTTTCGTGGCGCAGCGCCTGTCCAAGAAGCTTAAACGCCGTGTTTTCTCCGATTCGAATAGGATACATGCGAAATCTGGCTTCAATAATTTTACGAGCAGCTTGGTCTGCGATGAGCTGATTTGCATCACTATGTGTGATTAAAAAGAAATAGAAGTTCGTTCGCGATGACGCCATTGCGATTTCCTGAAGCCCTGTAATGTTGTTTTGGTTGTTCCGAAAATACTCTGTAAACTCATCCCACATGAAAACTATTGCGTATAAACCGTTTCCTTTTCGCACATCTTCCACCCAGTTGATAACCTCATCTGGGGAGACAGACCAGTTGTATGATTCATCTTCAGCAACTTTAATGATTGTGTCCAGGAGATCCAGTTTGTCTTCAGTATCGAGCTCCTCGAGATCAGAAATCACGCCATCGACAGAAGAATATTCTGTAAAACGTGCCCTATACTTATTGAATGCGGCTCGGAAATTAAAGGCGGAATTTGGATCTTTCAACGTAAGTAGTATTTTATCCATCATACTGGAAGCGCCCATATAGGAATACCCTTTGTTCCGAAGCGCATCCTTCACCGATTCAGTAATAGCGCTAAACAGTTTGTTTTGCGAATTAATGTCAGCAGAAGCGCTCTTATGAACAACAAGAATATCGCCTTTGGAACGAATGCCTTTTACTCGAGCCAAAAGAGCCTGCATATTATTAGCGGTGAAATATGGTTCGATGCTATCAATCGGGTCTTCAAGGATATGCTTTATTGTGAAAGAAGCGTATGTTTTGCCGGTACCATAAGCGCCGCTCATCCACAATGAGCGGTCTTTCGTCTCAGACCCTTTTTCTAATGTCTCCACTACACTTGTAAGTATCGTCTTAAAGCTGTCATGAGGGAAGAACGACTGCCATTTATCCGGATATACTTGATCGCTGTTGCGGCTAAATACTGGGATAAAGTTCGGGTCAACCTTTATATAATCTTGATACAATCTTGGCATATTTTTTTCTCCTCTCAAATTAAATCTATGACATCGTTTGATGTCTTGCTGCGCACAAGGAAAATGTTGTCCATAATACCCTTGTTGAAGTCCACTTGTATAAAGTCACTATGATCATTTGCAAGGCCTTGTAAAATTGATAAAAGTGCTTCTCTATCTGTACCAAAGATTAGCTTGGGACTCATAGCCTCTCGTTCGTCGCTATCATCAAGCAATTCTGAAAGAGTGAAGCTGTATAAGCCATCACTGTGCTCTGCAAAAAGATACATGCAATATAGAATAACAAGGGGCTCTGGTTCCTGCCACCCTGTCTTTCTAATAGAAACTACTTGTTTTCCCTTCATTTCACACTCGCCTTGACCAAGGAGCCATCCAATGGGGGAGGACTTTATTGTATCCTTGAGAGCAGACAACGCATTTTTCTTCGTTGTATCCGAATAATCATCGCCCAGCATTAGAATAAAATCCGCGGCCTGGTATTCTTCATCAAATAAAGTGTTTCTAATAAACCAGTTGAATATTGATGAGTTATATGCAATGTTTGAAAAAATGTACCCCCACACAATTGGATTGTCGGCCCCAAGACTTGTAAGCTTACTAATACAATCCAAGGGTGCGTTGAATGCATCAATTAGTTTTGCTTCTTTTCCCCATTTCTCAAAACTCTTGAACATATGCGTTCCCAACCGTTCATTGCTCCAAAATGCGTCAGGATTTTCAAAGAAGATTTCGATCCAATCAAGCCGCAAACCAAAGTTCTTGTATCTATCGATATTTTTAGCACTCATATTCCCATCTCCTGTTGCAGTTTTTGATTTTGCTACAATGCACCCTTTAGGCTTGTCTAAACAGCGTTCACAGTGCAAACAGTTTTGAATGATAATATCGTCATCAGTAATTGTTAACGCTCCATTCGGACATTCAACCATACACACCTTACAATTACGACAATAAGCCGCCTTATTTATGGCGTTTTTGAAAAGATACATAAAACGAATAGACGTTTTTGATTTAACAAGTGGATGCAAAGTGATTGTAACGGTGTCTTTATCTTGAACGGCCTTAAAAATGGCTGTCACATCACCATGCTGGAGAGAGTATGTGTCCTTTTCTATTTCCACAATGTCGCCAAGCGTTTGCATCCATTTCTTCCATGAGTAATTTGCTCCTTTGATTACATACTTTTCTTGTGATTCGCTGATTACACTTATAACTTTATTTTCGGAGTTTTTGAGGAGCTTTCCGCTTGAACGCTGTTTCCATCCACCCTCAGACAAATATTTTTCCCACTCTTGATCGTCAGCACAATCTTTTCTGAGAGATGACTTAATAATATTAATGTACGGTGATACTTCATCTGGATAGTTGTGATTTACAATCATTTCATACCATGTTGCCGCCATTGGACATAGTAAGCATCCGACCCTATGTGACCCCTTTATATACATCTGGTTCATAGGTAGTTCTCGAGAGAAATAGTAAAGGAACAACTCACCTGTACCCCAATCCAATATTGGATTACAGTTTATTTGCACAGCATGTTTGTTGCCATCTGATACCATTTCGTATGTCGAACGCGCTTCGCTTTCTTCGGCACGAACTCCCAAAAAAGCCAACACTTTGAAATGTTTAACTTCACTAATTTCACATTTTTTCCGACTCGCCAGTATTTCTTTTATTTTCATTATCGACGGTGCTGATTTATGGACACCACAACACCATCGTATTGTTCTTGCGGGAGGGCCAACGAACTCCCATGACTCTGTGGCATTGAAATCTGTCCTTGCAGTATGCCAAGACAGGTCAGGCCAATGCTCTTTTGAAGCCCTTACATTTTCATAGGTATCGCTAAGCTCCATCGTTGTGTCACCGAACACGACATCAAATGCATCGTGAGGCAGCGCACGTTGAACCAAGTCAAGCATTACCACTGAGTCTTTACCTCCGCTAAACGCGGCATAGAACATGTCAACCTTCCCGCGATATGACTCAAAAACGCTGTATATATCTTTAAGTGTTTTTTGCACAAGCCCATTTAACAAATTTTCGCTTTTTGCAATCATAGCATCGATATTCACTGGAACAATATCAATGTTTCTACCAACATTCTTCATGACGGGCATTGAGTATAAGCCACCACCCTGCGCTTCCGCAACGCAGTTACCAAAATAAATATATCTACGTCCTTCTGCCCACAGCAAAGGGCCTTTGCAGGACGGAATACTCCAGCCATAATCTCTATCCATTCCGAGAAACTTGAGTTCCTCGGCAAAGACCGGACGAACTTCTTTCGTTACTCCGGTTACCTTTGTTGAAAGTATATAGCCACCAGTCTCGTTGTCCCATTCATAATTGTACATATATTTGCCATTCCTTTACTCTCTTTTTTAGGCTCGCTTCATAAAACAGTTCCGGATCAGAGTGCGCAAGCCGATGACAAGCGGGGCAAAGCAACAGTATATCCGTTGTGGAAATGTTCATATTAACGCGATGCTGCGAAAGCGGCACAGCAATGTGCGCCTCCATAATCGACATTGCAGCGTCCCCATATTTATCTTTCAAATCATCGCCGCAAATCACGCAGTGCGATTTACCGTAATTGATACTTTCTTTCTTAATTCTCTGCACAGTTTTATCTACGGACTCAAGGTGGCAGTGATATGAAACTGGCAGCTGTCCACCTATGTAATCCTCATATTCTTCGCGAAGTGCCATATTATGATTCGACACCGACCTAATTGATGTCGCAATTCCTTTTAATTCGTCAAGTTTGTTACTGTAGTAATTAAACACTTCTTTTTGCAGATTTGACCCATGTCCAAAATGCGATGAGTTTTCAGGATCAATACAGCCCACATTAGCAAGACACATGCTCATTCCTGCGCACGAACGAAATGCATTATTGTCACGTAAATTAGGATAAAAAGGCAACGATCGCATGCTGTTACTTAATTCTGATATGCATTCGTTACGAGATGATGGAAGTTCGATTTCTTTCATTCGAAAGTATGCATCAACAAGCAGTATTACTTCGTCAATTTTTAGAGGTGGCATTCTCTTTTCCGTTGCCATTATTGCACCTTTACCTTTCCGCATTCGTCATAAAACAGGTGTCCCTCTGTTTCTAAGAATGACGGCAACTTTGCATTGCATAAGCCTTGCGCTTGCAGCCAATTGAAAACCTCTTCTTTTGATGCAAAAGGCTCATACTGGCTTTCTTTCATCAAAAGTCGCACGATGAGAGAATTTATATCTTCATCGCGGTATTCGTCTCCGATATAAACATCAACCGGCGTGTAAATAGTGCTCGTGTTTATTCGAAGAACCGTAATTAAATCGCCGGCCAGAGCGGACACGCTCTCCAGTAAATAGACATTCCAAGGAATATTGAGTTCTGGAAACCAGCTAAAATCATCTATATTTTTAGATGCACAGTACCCTCCGCGAACATGCACGATATCGTTTATTTGCTGTGCAGTGTCAAGAATGCTGTCATCGTCAATGCCAACAAGATCCTTTCTCATAAGCATCGTTTTTCCTACGCGTATGAATTCGGTTGTCAATGAATCCAAAAGCGTGCGAATTGAGAGGAAATGGATTCCGCCTTTTTCACATATGTCAATCAGGTCTTCTATCTCTATTGAATCCATTCCAGAAAGATGCTGAATCAGAACGCCGTGGTGGGTCAAATCAATTTTATCTGTAAGCGAAATATATGGCCTTGAGAAGAAAAATTCTTGCTTGAACATATATTGAAGAACACCAAACAGATTTCCCTGCGTTTCGATATTGTTGCGAATCATAAAATCAGTAAAACGCATCATGTACTCATTAAAGAGTACTCGGGTAGACACAGGGGTTTCACTGCATGCGGCAAGCAGAAAATCTCGTTGCTTGTTAAAATCATCCTCATTTATGTCGAGGTGTGATGCATGCATATAATATCCGCCATCAAGAGTGACTATTGTAGTTAAACGCTGGCAGAAAAACCCGATGTTTACTTCAGATAGACCATTAAACTCGTCCAGCAATACACTCTTATGAACTCTACCGTTTTGTTCAACATAGTGCTCAAATTCAGATGCAAGAGTCGCGTTCGCTTCTTTTGTAATGTAATCTTTACGCATAACAAATGGACAACCCAACAATTTGAGAACCCCTTGCAAACAATACCGATTTTTAATTTGTGTCCCACGAAAACGCGTAGAAAAAGTGTCAAACAGTTCTGCGTAGGTGAGGACAGTACGGGAACTCTTCTCAATATATGTGTTTACTGCATCAACCATTGCCTTTTCAACACAAATATATGAGGGATGAATGTATTTTCCTCTATCAATCAACACGCCGATTGCCCCGATTTTGGCATCAAGAGCGCGGGCAGTAAGCTTGCCTTTTTTACCAAACAATTCTTCGAGATATGACATAAAACGCTTTTGGTCAGACTCGTCGGCAATCTTATACCCATTTGGAAATCTAGTTCGCAAAATGTAATCACACATGAAGACAACAGTTAGCCGCCCTCTATGATAAACTAAACCGTCACGCTTATATGTGGAACGTAATTGCATCCGCAACAGTTCTTCGGGAATGCCCTGCTTTTCTACGATATCAGCAATATAAAGCGGCATATCTGACTTGTCGATAACGGCAGGCAACTCATCGAGAAGTGATGCCAATGCAGCATTCTCTGTTTCATCACCAAAAACGATAGCGTTGGACTGATGAGAAAAGTAGTATGATTTACAATTGATTCGGTCTTTCTTTGCTAAGTACCATATTATCTGCGCATTAGCATCGCCAATCTGTGCTGCAATTTCGTCATATCGCAGCACGGTATCTCCGCCACGTAAAGCATATATTACTGCGAGAATATCGTGATTTGTTTTTTGGGCTTCATATGCATGCAAAACCAATCTCACAACTTTTTCCTCAATTTGACGAATGCGCTCGCGGGTTACACCAATCGCACTACCAACAGCTTCGAGCGTTTCTCCAAGCATTCTCTGTTCGAATACAAATCGAGCTTTATCTTTCTGCTTTTGGAGGCACTCGTTTATTGAACTGCATAGACTGGTTTCATCGAAAACCAACCACCTAACAAACGGCATTGCAGCATCCATATCCCGACTGATATCACCAACACCACTCATGACAGCATGTATAAAATCTAAAACGGTTGCTTCTGAATTCAGTGAAAAGCTGAACTCCGTCTTGTTATTGCCCACACTTATGTTATAGGCGAAAAGAAGCGGCTCAACCGGCAACATCTTTATATGATTAGGCAGAGTCCGTGCGCTTTGCTCAAATGATAACTTACGTTTATATAGTTTCAGTGGTTCTTTGTAGAAGCTCTGAAGCATATGTATCACTTCATACATAAACTCGTTCCCACCACTTGCTGCTAACGCCAGCTCTTTGCCTATCAAGTCATACGCTGACGCATACTCCGAAAATACCGCTTTATCTTCATCATTAAGAGCTGATATATCGAATGGCTCATCATGAAGCATTGCGATTACCTGTGTTTTGAGCATATTATTCACAGGTGATGGCTTTTTGCGAGTTTCTTCTTCATCAACGCATTCTGCAAATTGAACTATGCCGCTTAACGCCGAAACTATGCGTTCGAATGAAAGCTTTCCCATATTTTTATAGGTTGATATTTGCCGAGGCGAAAGCCGTAACAAATCTCCAACCGTTTTACAAACAGCAATAGAACCGTCTTGCTTATGCCCCCTTATAAGGCAATTGTATGCTCTAACGCCTATGTCTGCTTCTGTTAGTGGCATATCACAAAACGTGCTCCATTCCACAGAAAAGAACTGTGAGAGCGAAATCTCTGAATCCATGCTCAAATCAGCAGTATGCATATTCTGAGCTTCTGCACCATTATCTAAAAAAGGGGGAGCAACTATCACAGAAGTATTGCTTATAGCGTTATCTTCGTCCTCGACCGGTTCGGTACTACTCAAATTTATAAAATCTTCCGCAAGCACATCAGACTCAGCGCTCAAAGAAGGAATGTCTTCATTTATTGCAGGGTCTTCCATTGAGCTGTCGCACTCATTGTCAAATGGTAAACTGATGCTTTGATTTGTATTGAACTCGTTAAATTCATTAAAAGATTCAATATGTTCGCGAAGTTTTGCTACCTCTTCGCGAGAGAAGCCATACTGAGACCTAAATGCAACATAATCGGCATTACCCAACTCGTCTCTGTACCACTTATCGGCATTCATGCAGAATTCGAGAAACTCTTTATATTCGGTTTTCAATATGTCTGCGATTCGAATATCGGGCATCTATGTTTTGACTCCTTTGCTTGGTTTGACGCAACATGAACTAATCAGCGACACAGGATCTTGTTATTTACTCTTCCTCCGTCGTGACTTCCATAATATCCTCCACTTTGCAGTCCAGGGCGACGCATATCTTATCGAGGATTTCGGTGGTGACATAGCCGTTTTTGCCCATTTTGGTGACGGAGGCGGTGCTGATGCCGGCCTTTTCACAGAGGTCTTTTTTCTTCATATCCTTATCAATCAGGAGTTTCCAAAGCTTTTTATAACTTACCATTGTTTCGCTTCCTCCGAGCATTTCAATTTTTATACAGCAAAAGCTCTGCCGGGTTTGGCAGAGCTTTCTTTACGGAAAACGCCTCGCTGCCCCGGCTGAACAACAGCGCCTTGCAGCGTTGTTATTAAGTATACCACAAAACTCGACAAATAGCAATATGGAATGATAAAATCGCACGGATTTTAAAGCAATTTATCGAGAAATGCATTCTGAGGGCTTGAAGTGCAATGGAGTACGACTCGAAATCATAAAATTTCGGGCGCGTATTCGGTCACAACAGGCTGAAAACAATCTATGTATTCCGAAGCGGCGGGCGCTATTCATCCTTCACCGGCGGAATATTCAACCGGCATTTGCCGTCCGCCTTGTCGCGTGCCTCCAGCGCAGCAGCGAAGGCGGTGAAGAATTTGCGCTGCATGTAGTCCACGCTGCCGCGGTTGAGGCCGTGCTCCTCGGCATATTTACGGATGGATGCCGTCAAAGAAACGCTCCTTGAAGTAATCGTTGTAATCGCGCAAGACGGTCTTGCGGCAGTCGTGCAGAAACAACAAATCCTCCTTGAAAACCTCAAAGTCCTCCTTGCCGAATACGCCGATATATCGTTTTTCTTCGACGCAGAGGTTATAGGTGCGCAGATCGATTTTGAAATGCTCCGCAAGGTCCTTGGCGTAATCGTAGTAGCTGCGCGAATTGCGGCGGAAGCGATGACCTTCGCTCTTGATGGCGTCCTCCTCATTCGGCCAATCTCTTATCTTCGGACGCCGGCGGCGATACTCAAAACCGTCAGAGCGCAAATCCATCTCTTTGTACCCATCC
This sequence comes from Clostridia bacterium, assembly GCA_030527235.1. Lineage (GTDB taxonomy): Bacteria > Bacillota > Clostridia > UMGS1883 > UMGS1883 > JAUNBL01. The sequence goes on from JAUNBL010000011.1 coordinate 47,044, forward strand.
ACCGGGCGGCGCGCCTGACGCTTAAATTTGACGCGCCGTTTCCCATCTACCTCGACCAGCTCGCAGAACGAGGCCTTTGTCATAGTATGATAAATCGGCTTTTTCCATAGAAATGCTCGTGAAAAATCACCATATCCTCGCCGGTGTCGGCATCGGTGACAACCATGACGACAAACACCTACACGCTGTCATATCGCGTATAATAGCCGGAATATATGCACTTGTCCCTTGATGCAGCCATAAGAAGCCTCCTTTCCGTGACAAAGCTTGTTGTTCATATTATAGCAAATATACTGTCCGATAAAAAGGACTATAGCGTAAATTTTACCCATTGCAACGAATTTGTCAAACACCTGTCGAGCCATCGGCAGGTGTTTTCTTTATGTCAATTCTATGTCACGAAGCGAGTATGTGGACGATGGGTGAGGAACCAAAGACAGCTGTTCCTCCGTACCTTGAAAACCAAATGACCGGCCGGATGGGATACGACTGTGCGATGAC
>JAUNBL010000098.1 GCA_030527235.1 Clostridia bacterium
ACATCAAGGCAATAAAAGTTGCCTGATTACAGTTTGGAGAACTGTTAAGACGAGTGATATGGTATAATTTTTGTTACAGTGAATCTTGCCACGATGTGATATAATAACAAGCAGAAAGGTGAGATAAAAATGGGACAGAGAAGTTACACAGCAGAGTACCGCGCCAACGCGGTAGCGTTGGCAAAAGAGCTGGGAGCAAGCAAGGCTGCGCGGCAACTGAAAATTCCTGCGGATACGCTGTACACATGGATAAGCCGGGCGAAAAGCGGAGATTTGCCGTTGGTTACAACGCCGCCGGATGTCAAAGCTTCGTTAGGCTTGGCGGAACGCGTCAAGGAACTGGAGCGGGAAAACAAAATGCTCCGCAGCGAAAATGCACAGATTCTGCGCGAGAATCAAATACTGGAGGATGCGGCAGCTTTTTTTGCCGCGCGCCGGAAGAAGTAGGAAAAGGTCTGAGGTTCGAGTACATACGAAGCCATGCGGGCGAAGGTGAAATTACGCTGTATTGTAGGGTTTTAGGCGTAACGCCGCAAGGCTATAACAAATACTTGAAAGCAAGGTCGCATCCATATAAATATGCCGTTCTTCTGGCGAACATGAAGGAAATATTGACAGAGGATATTTTTAACAAAGCCTATGGCAGAAGGCGAATGTACGAGAAACTGATACTCGACTATGAATGCCCTCACTGCTATAACACTGTCGCCAAGGTTATGAGAGAAAACGGGCTTATGTGTCATCGCAACCATCCCAAAGGTTTGACAAAAGCTGATAAGAGAGCACAAAAATCGGCAAATCTGCTGAATCGAAATTTTACAGCGGACGTGCCAAACGGCAAGATGGTTACAGACATTACCGAATGGACGGCTTGTGATGGAAAGGTCTATCAGAGTGCGGTGTTTGACTGCTTTGACAATGTCTGCATGGGCTTGTCGCTTGCGGACAATATGCGTAAGGAACTGGTAATTGAAACCTTTGATATGGCTGCAGCAAATTACAATTTAAGCGGCGCGGTCAGTCATTCAGATCGAGGCAGCCAATACACCAGCGAGGAATTTCGCGACGTGCTCGTCAAATACGGAATCACTCAGAGTATGAACGGTGCAGCGGGACGCTGCCATGACAACGCAAAGTGCGAGAGCATGTGGGCACGCGGAAAGTGTGAGATTATGAGATGTTTTGATACGAAGAAAATGACCTGTGATGAACTGAAAAAGCTGATTTATTACTATTACATGAATTATTGGAATTATCGTCGGATTTGTTCCGCAATAGGAGGTGTGCCGCCAATGGTCAAGCGCGGTGCGTATTATGTAAAGCTAACGGATGAAGCGGCATAAAGTGCAAGGCGGCTATGGGGTTTGCCGCAAGTATGCGTCAAACGCCCATACGATATTATACTTTATGGAGCATCGTCAAGGTAGTTGGTAGTATTTTTGCGCACTGCTTGCCGTGCGAAAAAATCTCCACCACTCCACCTTGACGCGGGAAGTTTGCAAGGTGGTTCTAAATTCACTGAAACTATTCTTGACATTATCAAACCTTGATTTTCGCAGCCTGTATCTGCATTTTGAATGCGGTGTATTGTTTAGCAAAAACAGCATCGTCGCAGAGGTAAAACAAGACTTTT
>JAUNBL010000099.1 GCA_030527235.1 Clostridia bacterium
ACAGACAGGCTTCTGAGAATCGCATAATCGGATACGCTTGCCCATTGCTCGCTGATTCGTGCATTTTCATCGATTTTTTGAAGCGGCGTATCAAAATAACTGCCGAAGCAAACGGTTCCGATGCTCACAAGCAAATATGCCATGATGCCTAAAATATAAAGTGGCTTTTTCGGTATTCTCCCACGGATTGCATCTATCGCTTTTATACTCAGCAGAATAAAAGCTGCGAAGCATAGTTCAATCAAAAGCAGCAGAACATTGACGACACAGCCTGCAAATAAATATCCCATCAGATTAAGCGAGAAAGCAGACCACCCGGATAAAATCCAGCCTACAAGGATAACCGGCGGGATAAAAATGACTGCCGTTTTCACGAAAGCACCCAAGGTTTCTTTGACAAATGCTTTCTGCGACCAGCCGAGCAGCACAAGCTTGCCCTCTTTTGTCAGACTTATCACGGCAATTACAAGATAAAACACGCTGCTTAAAAACACTTGTGCAGCTAAGAATATAAGAAGCATATCCCGCACAAGACTGCTGTCCGCCGCCATTCCCGAACCTTGCTGTATAAGCTGTTCAACAGATATGCCGGAGGCTTCGCTTAACCCGTCAAGAAAGCTTTGTCTGTTTTGCTCGTTTAAGCCCACGACAGAATAAGAGCCGTTTACTGTTTCACTGCTGCTGATTAGCTGCGGAAGCTGTTTTACGACAATCGTGTTTTGAAAGCGAAAGGACGGAATATCGCCTAAGCTGTTGACGCTTCCCGTTTCTACGCCGAGCGTGCTGTCTGTATTATCGGAAGTGAGCAGCCGAGCAAGATTGTCGCTGTCAAGAATGTTTTGATTCATAAAGGACAGCGACGCTTCCGGCAGCTTGTAGTTCCCGTAAACGCCAAAAATCAAGCTGCCGTTCATTCCGCCATTGTTCAGAGAAATATCACGGCGGACGATGTACAGCTCCATTTCCTCCGCACAATTTGTCAGATAACGCGCGGTTGCCGCTTGGCGTTCGTCCGATACTCCATGCAGAGTTATTGTGTCGGTATTACCTGAAGGATAATTTTCCCACGCCTGCATATAGCTACCGTTAACAAAGTAAGCAACCAGCAAAGCAATTAGCAGCCCCTGCACCGCAATAAGGGCATAGCCTAAATACCTTGATTTACCTATCAGCTTTGTTCTTTTCATAACGGCTCCCTCCGGAATCAATCCCATGCCATCGGATATTTTATTCGGACGATAATAAAATCCCGCCTTGATACTGTATATTGTATCAAAGCGGGGATTTCCGGTGTTTTGTTCTTTATTCGCACGTTATGATTTCTTCCTGACTGAATTCATACGATTTTATGACATTCTTTCGGGAGGGAAATGACAAACCGAACTGTTTCATCTTCGCTGTATGCCGTGATTTTACCGTGATGAAGCTCGACAATTTTCTTTGTTATGGCAAGTCCCAGACCTGCACCGCCCGTTTCACCGGAACGGGAAGAGTCCACACGGTAAAACTGTTCAAAGATTCTTGCAAGTTTTTCTTTCGGAATGGTCCTGCCGTTGTTTGTTATGCTGATTTCTACATCCTTTTCAGTCTGTGACAGGACAAATCGAACAGAAGTGTTTTC
>JAUNBL010000100.1 GCA_030527235.1 Clostridia bacterium
TTACGGCGACGAGCGTCAATTTCGACATTGCGGAACTGGTCAGAAACGCGGAAGTAATTTTTAAAAGTGAGATGAAGGCTACATGAGTTCTATATCGGAATCAATACTCGAATACATTGCAAGCGCGGGCGCTCCTGTATCAATAGCCAACATAGTCAAAGAAACAGAATTTTCTAAAGCAGTCGTTTCGAGGACACTTTTAGGGCTGGTTGAAGGAGGCAAGCTAATTGTGTCAGATTCATATGAAAGATTATCTAATGGCTGCTCTCGCAAGGTAAAATTCTATATGATACCAGCATCCTTGGGGAGTGATGGGAATGAACAAAAAATCGACGTAAAAGCTTTTGTTACACAGATCAGGCTCTTGGAACAATCAATGCTTGATCAATACGCTTCTTTTACGGTAAAAACTGAAAATGAACTGGAGAATACAAGGCGCATAGAGCTTGAAGCATCAGAACGCACGAAAAAGCTCTATGTAGACGTAATAACCCTAATGGGTGTGTTTATTTCTCTTTTTTCTATTATCGTTATCAACATTGAGGCTATTCAGAATGCATTCTCACCACAAACGTGTGTATGGCACAGTGTTGTTGATCTTCTATTGCTGAATCTTCCGTTAGTAGTCTCAATACTCGTTCTGCTTTTCGGAATTAGGCTACTAATTCTACGACCGATAATACTTAAAGTGAATAAAAAATCATCGCTGGAAAAAGTTGAGGATAAATGATATGGCAATAAAGAAACTTATCGAGGTCGCGCTGCCTCTTGAGAAAATCAACAAAGAGGCCATTGCGGAAAGGTATATCCACTCCGGGCACCCGTTTCAACTACATATGTGGTGGGCGCGCCGTCCACTTGCAACCACGAGGTCTATTATTTGGTCGTCGCTTGTGGACGACCCTTCTTCCCATCCCGAGCAATTCCCCACGGATGAGGAGCAGACCGCCGAGCGGCAGAGGCTGTTCAGGATACTGGAAGACCTCGTCGTATGGGAAAATTCCAACAACGAGGAAGTGCTTGCCGCCGCGAAAGCCGAGATAATGAAATCAACGGGAGGAAACCCGCCCGCCTTGCTCGACCCCTTTGCCGGAGGCGGCGCGATACCGCTGGAGGCGCAGAGGCTGGGTCTGGAGGCTCATGCGCATGACCTGAACCCCGTGGCCGTGATGATAAACAAGGCCATGATAGAGATACCGCCGCGCTTTGCCGGACAAGAGCCGGTGAATCCCGAGGCGCAAGTCAGTTCGGATAGAGATAAAGGATGGACGGGAGCTAAGGGACTGGCCGAAGACGTTCGTTATTACGGCGAATGGATGAAGCGGGAGGCGTTTAAGCGAATAGGCCATTTGTATCCAAAGGTCAAGGTGCCAAAGGAGCAGGGAGGCGGCGAGGCGACCATTATAGCGTGGATATGGGCACGGACGGTTAAGTGTCCTAATCCGGCTTGTGGATGTAAGATGCCGCTCGCGAGCAGTTTTGTGTTGTCTAAGAAAAAGGGAAATGAGGCGTGGGTTAAACCAGTAGTTGACGGTACGACTACTCATTTTGAGGTGCAAAAAGGCAAATGCCCCAAGGAATATGAGTC
>JAUNBL010000054.1 GCA_030527235.1 Clostridia bacterium
ACGCATATGGGCCGACGTGAGTATTTTTCTTAATGCTGCTGTCCAAAACCGTGGAATAAAAGATGTCTGCCCCATCCTCTATCACCGCGTTAACAAGGCGGCATGAAGGTCCTATTACAACATCCTCGCCTATCTTTGTATTTCCCGAAAGAATGGCGCCCGGGTATATGACGGTATCCCGCCCTATTTCAACTTCCGGCGCTATATATGTATCGTCCGTATTCATAATAGTAACGCCGCACAGCATATGGCGCGAATTTATACGCCGGCGCATCTGCAAATCCGCAGATGCGAGCTGAACGCGGTTATTGACTCCGGATATCTCCTCGCAGTCAGGTGCAATATGCGCGCCCACTCGGCGGCCTTCAGAGCGAAGAAGCGACAAAACATCCGTCAAATAGTACTCTCCCTGTGCATTATTGTTGTCTACTTTCTCAAGCGCGGCAAGCAGTGCGGAGCTTCTGAAGCAGTACATGCCGGAATTTATTTCGGAAATCTTACGCTGCGTCTCCGTCGCGTCTTTTTCTTCAACTATACGGTCAATCTCCCCGGTGAGGTTGCGCACTATCCTGCCATAACCCGCAGGGTCGCGCAAAATAGTAGTGATAACCGTCATATCGTTATCGCACTTAATGTGCTCGTCATACGCCGCCTTAAGCGTTTGCGCCTCTATGAGCGGCGTGTCCCCTGCCAAAACCAAAACGTGACTGCTGTTCTCTATTGTACTTCGCGCCTGCATTACAGCGTGTGCGGTACCAAGCTGTTCGTGCTGCGTCACAAACGTCGCTTTATCACCTACCGCAGCCCGCACCTGGTCCTCCATATGCCCCACGACAACAGTGGCAAAAGTGGCGCCGGCGCCCAGAGCCGCGTCAAGCACCCAGTTAATTATAGGTTTTTGACAAACGGGGAATACTACCTTTGAGTTTTTAGATTTCATTCTCTTGCCCTCACCTGCGGCAAGAATTACAACCGACAGTTCATGCATAAATACTCTTCCTTTCGTACACAGACGTAGTCAAACAAAAATGGCAAGCGCTGTTGAGCCTGCCAAAAAAGGTACGCCTATTGCGCCGCATCCTCCGCCAAGGCCTCTTCATACTTTGATATAACCGCCTCTTGGATTTTCTCACGCATTGAAGACGTAATAGGATGCGCGATATCTTTAAACTCGCCCTCCGCGTTTTTTCTGCTCGGCATTGCCACGAATATTTTGTCCTCTCCGGCAATGACTTTAATATCGTGTACAACAAATTCATTGTCGAAAGTGACTGAAACAACGGCCTTCATTTTGCCTTCCGCCGTAATTTTTCGTACACGGATATCGGTAATTTGCATTTTGAAAATCCCCCTCTCAATGTTAATTGACCGAACAAGCGCGAAAAAACTCTTGCTTTTTCATTGCATTAAGTATAATATCAAAATACACGATATTTTTCAATACTTTTTTGAAAATTTTTCAGGGAGCTGATATCTTTGGAGTTAACTAACGGCTGCCGCGTCCATTTTATCGGCATAGGCGGCATAAGCATGAGCGGTCTCGCTCACATTCTTATCCATGACGGCTGTGTCATAAGCGGTTCCGACCGCAGTGACTGCACCCATATAAATGAACTGCGCTCTCTCGGAGCGGATATTTCCATCGGACACAGCGCAGAAAACATAAAATTCCAGGACCTTGTAGTCTATTCCGCGGCAATCGGCAAGGACAATCCCGAACTTGTGCGCGCGCGGGAGTTGGGGATTAAGGTTATAGACCGTGCCGAACTTATGGGTATGGTGATGAAAAACTATACGATGCCGATAGCGGTTTCCGGCACGCACGGTAAAACAACAACCACCGGTATGCTGTCGCAAATCTTTATCTCGGCGCATAAAGACCCCACCATTACAATCGGCGGGGATTTGGACTGTATAGGCGGCAACATACGCATAGGCGCCAAGGACTTCTTTATCTGTGAAGCTTGCGAATACCATCAGAGCTTCCTCCGCTTCTTTCCAAAAATGTCGCTCATTCTGAATATCGAGGAGGACCATCTCGACTATTTTAAGGACCTTGAGCACATTATATCAACATTTCGCGCTCTTGCGCTCCTCACTCCTTTAGACGGGTATATTATTGCCAACGCAGACAACGAAAACGTGCGCCGCGCGTTAGACGGCGTGGAACGCAGCGTTATTACCTTTTCCGTTTCAGGCAACGCCGATTACAGCTGCGGCGACGTTTTTACAGACGCTGACGGGTGCTGTGAATTCACTGTTTTGTTCAAGGGCACACCAATCGCCCGTCCACACCTCACCGTACCCGGCCGTCACAACATGGCGGACGCACTGGCAGCGGCGGCGGCGGCACACACCGCAGGTGTAGAGCCGCACGTTATAGAACGGGCGCTTTCGCTGTTTTGCGCAGCGCACCGCCGTTTTGAACACAAGGGCATTTACCACGGAGCGAAGGTTATAGACGACTACGCGCACCACCCCACGGAAATCAAAGCCACTGTAGATGCGGCGGCGAAATCCGAGCACAATGACATATATCTTGTGTTTCAGCCGCACACCTATACACGTACCAAAACACTGTTTTGCGATTTTGCGGACACTCTTTCAAACTGCGGCGCGCGCGTTATAGTCACCGATATTTACGCTGCAAGAGAAAAAGACACAGGCATTGTCAGCGCAAAAGAACTCGCAGAGCATATAGACGGAAGCGTTTATATAAAGGACTTCGATGAAATTGTCAAACTGCTGCGGCGGACCGTAAAAGAGGGAGATATTGTTCTCACTGTAGGTGCGGGAGATGTGTATAAGATTGGAGAGATGCTGCTTGAAAACCGTTAGTTTGAAAGACTTTACGCCGGAAGGCGTTACAAGGCAGGATAATATTTTTTCCTTTCCTCCGGAAGGGGGTCGGCTCAGCGCGCAGTTTGCGCCGGGGACACTTTTTGGAGAAACTGTTTCTCCACAATCCTATCTCGTTATGGATGTTACAAACCTCTCACCTTACTCTTGCAGCGTGTCCTGGCAGCTTTACAGCGAAAGCGGCGCTCATGAGATTATAAAGATGGGCGTTCTGCCGCATGTTAAAACACGCCTTGCGCTCCCGCTTTCCGCGTTTGAAGGCGGCACACTCTTTTTACGCCGAACTCCCGGCAAGCTTAAAACCGTGGTGCTCGGCGCGCCGGTTAAGCTTGCGGAGCTCTGCAAGTTCTCTATATCACTGCCGAAGAATGTATGCCGCGTTCCGCTTGAGATACATTCGTTCTTCATCAGTGAAACTGAACCTGAATATGAAACGCCCGACGTTGTACTCGTAGATGAGCTTGGCCAGCGTAAGAAAGGCGATTGGAAAGGGAAAACTCCCTCACGGATGCAAATGCATATTGATCTTAGAAACGAACTGTCGCGCCCCGTAGTGGCTTTTTCCGAGCGTGACTTGTACGGCGGATGGAAAAAGAAGAGATTTGATGCAAGCGGATTTTTTCGCCTGGTTAGAGATGAAAATCGGTTTTGGCTTGCCGACCCCGATGGATATGCATTTTTCTCCACAGGGCTTGACTGCGTAGGAATTGACGGCGATGCCAATTTAGACGGCATTGAACAGTTTTGTGAAAAGCTGCCCCCGCACGGAGCTGTCGGCTGGGCGCCTCCACGCAACGGCAATGCTCCGCCTCCCTTTTTCAGTCATGCCAAAGCGAACCTCGCTTCCACGTTTGGGGAGCAATACTACGAAAAGTGGACCGAGCTTACCCGCAAGCGTATGCTCTCGTGGGGGTTCAATACTATCGCCTGCTGGAGCGACGAACGCTTTATAACCAAGTCGCAGCTTCCTTACGTTCATATTCTTAACGGTTTTCCAAGTACAGAAACCCGTATATTCCGTGACTTTCCGGACGTGTTCTCCGACGAGTACCGCGAAAATTCCCGTAAATGGGCAAAACAGCTCGTCGCACGGGCAAACGACAAGCTGATGATAGGATACTTCATGTCAAACGAGCCTAACTGGGCGTTTGTTGACAATCTGCCTGTCGCAAAAATGACTCTTGAAAAAGGCGGGGCGCTTGCCAGCCGCGCCGCGCTGATTGAAACACTGCGTGGTAAGTACGGCTCTATAGCCGCGCTTAACGATGCTTGGGATTCGGATTTTGTATCGTTCGATGAAATTCGCCCGCCCTTTTCACAAAAGGCGGACGAAGACTTGGACATCTTATCAAAAATGCTTGTAAAGGAGTTTGTAAAAGTGCCGGCGCTTGCCCTGCGCGAGATTGACAAACACCATCTGAATCTCGGCATGCGCTACGCATGGATTTCAGGCGACATGGTTTCCGCAGGCTGTGAGTATTTCGATGTGTTCTCAATCAACTGCTACAAATATGACCCCTATGAGACTATAGAGCAAAGCGCAAAACTATCGTCCAAGCCCGTTATGATAGGCGAATTCCATTTCGGCGCCCTTGACCGCGGACTGGACGCAACGGGCATCCAAGGCGTGGCAACCCAAGACGACCGAGCAAAGGCGTTTAAGTATTATATGCAGCGCGCCGCTTCGCACCCATACTGTTTGGGCGCACACTACTTCACCCTGAACGACCAGAGCTATCTCGGACGTTTTGACGGTGAGAACTACCAAATAGGCTTTGTTGACGTATGCAACAAGCCCTATGAGGAGCTTGTATCCGCAGCCAAGGACACTAACCGCATAATCTACCGCACGGCGGCAGGAGAGCTTCCCGTTACTAATGTACGCGCAGAGGAAATTCCTGCTATTTGCTACTGAAAACCACGCTAATTTCGCCGCTGTCAAGAGCTTCCACGGAGTTATCCTGAAATCTCACCAGGAGAGAAAAATTATCGTCTATTCCGAGTATCTCTGCCTCTCTTTCCGAGAGTCCGCGCAGTATACGCACCTTCTCACCCACAAAAAGGAGTCTGGAGCGATATGCCTCAAGATACTTTTTTTGAGTAAGGTTTTCGTAATACGTGAAGAATTTATCCAGCACAGCCGCCGCAAGGCGGCTTTTTACATTGCCGCTTTCAGAGCCGAGTATGCCTGAGGCGACATCTTTAAGCTCAGGCGGGAATCCTGATTTCGGTTCAAACACGTTAATCCCTATACCGAGAACTGCGTAGTCAAGATTACCGTTTTCCGCTGAAACTGACGCCTCTGTCAGTATTCCGCAGACCTTTTTGCGGTCTATATAAACATCGTTTACCCATTTGATGTTCGTCTTCCTTTTACAAACCTCCTCAATCGCCTCTGCCGATGCGACTGCGGCGGCGGTTGTTATCAACAGCGCGTTTTGCAGCGGGAGATACGGCCGAAGCACTGCGCTCATATAAATTCCGCTGTCCGGAGGAGAAAAAAAGCTCCTCCCGTGCCGTCCTCTGCCCTCGGTTTGAGCCAGCGCAGCAACCACAACACCTTCCTGCGCCCCCTCAAGCGCGCGTCTCTTCGCCTCTGTGTTGGTGGAAGGAAGCGTGTCATATACAAACATTTTTACCTTGTCTGCTGCAAACAGTAAGTTTTTTTCAATTGAATCGGCTAAGCGCGCATCGTTTCCGGGGAAAAGCGCATAGCCTTTGCTTGCTTCAGTGTAAATTCCGTATCCTTCGCCCCTCAGAATGTCTACCGCTTTCTTGACTGCCAGCTGAGTCACGCCGAGAGAGTGCGCAATGCTCTCTGCCGTCGCATATTCGCCCTTTTTTTCCTCAAGCAAGAAAAGAACTTTCTCCTTCACTTTCATTTTCTCACTCCTATTATATCGGAACGCAGGTATACGCCGTTTTGTATCTGCCCCACAGCCCGCTTTTCGCTTTCTGCGCATCGGCTCCGCTTTCAAACACGCCAAACACTGTCGGACCGCTGCCGCTCATGATTGCGCCCAGTGCGCCCAAGCGAAGCAAGTCCTTCTTTGCCTCGCTTATCAGCGGGTATTGCATCGCGCTGACTTGCTCAAGCACGTTTCCCATAGCGCTGCACATAGCTCTAAGATTCTGTTTCTCAAGCTCGTCCAAAAAACGCGCCGTGTCCGGATGAACAATGCTGCATTTGTCAATTTTTTCATATGCCCATGCGGTACTTATCGAAAACGCAGGTTTCAAAAGTACAATATGGCAATCCGGCATTTTCGGCACAGGCGTAAGACGTTCCCCTATGCCGCGGGCAAGGCATGTTCCGCCGCAAATGCAAAACGGGACGTCCGCTCCGATTTTTGTACCTATATCACACAGCTCGCTCTGTGAAAAGACGTCTCCGTAGAGCTTGTTTAATCCACAGAGTACCGCCGCCGCATCGCTGGAACCTCCGGCAAGCCCTGCGCCAACCGGAATATGCTTTTGAATATGAATTTTTGCGCCGGTATGCATTTTGGCTTCGGCAAAAAACGCTTCCGCCGCGCGGTAGGCAAGGTTGTCCGCATTGCACGGCAAAAACGGCAGTGAGCATGTCAAATAGATGCCGGAGGACGCTTTTGAGATGGAAACAAGGTCATAGAGCGAAACTTGCTGCATAACCATTTCCACGCTGTGGTATCCATTTTCAAGTAAACCAAGCACGTCCAAAGTCAGATTTATTTTTGCGTATGCCCGCCAATACAATTTTTTCATAATCAATACCTGTTATCAAATATTCTTGTTGATTTCTTTTCACTTCGCGGAAGTTCTCCGATGGATACGCTCTTGGGCACAATTGTGAGCCCCACCTTCATTTTGAATTCGCTCCCGACTTCTTTTTCAATATCGCGCAAATCAACACCCTGTTCTGTTTCAAAGAAAAGTGTCATTATATCCTTGCCGTTAAGATGGTCTATCATGACCTGGTATTCGCTGCTCACGCCGCTTATGTTCTTCAGCACGTCTTCTATCTGACCGGGATATATGTTAATGCCTTTAACCTTCACCATATCATCGCTTCTGCCTATTATACGGTCAATTCGCGGGTACATGCTTTGACACGTGCAGCTCCCCGGTACAATACGTGACATATCGTGCGTGCGGTAGCGGATAAGAGGCGCGCCCTCTTTGCGGAGAGTGGTAATGACTATTTCGCCGATTTCGCCATCGGGTAAAACCTCTCCGGTCTTGGGGTCTATGACCTCAAGATAAATATAATCGTCCCAATAGTGCATCGCTTCGTCTGCGCTGCAGCTTATCCCGATTCCGGGTCCGTAAATTTCAGTAAGTCCGTATATATCATAAAGCTCCACGCCAAGCTCGCTGGCAATACGCCTTCTCATCTTGTCGCCCCAGCGCTCCGACCCTATAACGCCTTTTCGAAGCATGATTTTATCGCCCACACCGCGGCGCGCAATCTCCTCGGCAAGGAGCAGCGCGTAAGACGAAGTTGCACACAGCACTGTACTCTTTAGGTCTATCATCATCTTTATCTGCTTATCGGTGTTGCCCGGCCCCATCGGTATCGCCATCGCGCCGAGCAGCTCGCAGCCCGCCTGAAAACCTATCCCCGCCGTCCACAAACCGTAACCAGGAGTTATGTGTATGCGGTCACGCTTAGTAATCCCTGCCATTTCGTAGCAGCGTTTGAACATAATGGCCCAGTCCGAGACATCGCGTTTGGTGTATGGGATTATTATCGGCGTGCCTGTTGTTCCGGAAGAAGAATGTATGCGCACAATCTTATTCTCCGTCACGGCGGATATGCCGAGCGGATAAACGTCCCTAAGCTCCTCTTTCTCAGTAAAAGGAAGGTTTTCAAAGTCGCGCTGCGATTTAATATCTTCAGGCTCTATCCCCTCAAACTTTGCCGAATAGAGGTTACCGGCAATGCTCTTTGCCGCCTTTATGCGAGCTTGTATAAGCTCTCTTTGTTCTTTTCTCAGCTGCATTTTAATACCCTCTTTCTTGAAATAAAAACAGCCTTTGCCCTATGCAAGGGACAAAGGCTGCGCCTCTGCGATACCACCCTAATTCGCTTACCTTCAAAAGGAAACGCACTCAACAGCGTACTGACATACGCCTGCCGCTGTAACGGACGGCCACCGTCTTACCTACTCGGCAGATGCCTTTCGGTTCGCCCTCATAAGTCCATTCACCCATGCGTCCGACGCCGCAATCACACCGTCTGCGGCTCTCTGTACACGACCTTCACAGGCTACTTCTCTTATTCATCGGTTTATGTTCAGTTTTGTAAAGTATAACATACAAGTTCTGTTTTGTCAATACCTCTTTTCAAATTTTGCGGAGCGTAAATCTGCGGTTGTCAATGATGTGACCCAAAAAAAGTTTGAGCGTTTGCGATAAA
>JAUNBL010000012.1 GCA_030527235.1 Clostridia bacterium
CTGAAGTGTTCGTATTCATAAAAATATCTCTGATCCATTCTGTGACTTCGCTCTACCTTCCCGTTGTGCCACGGCGTTCTTGGCTTTATTAAGCGATGTTCAATGCCTAACTCGGCTATTCTTGCCTCAAACGGGCATTTCTTTTCTTCGCTTATGAATTTATACGTAAATTCTGTTCCGTTGTCTGTTTGTATCGTCATTATCTCAAACGGAAACCACGCTATCAGCTTTTCCAGAAACTTTACCGAGTTTTCCGGCGTGTGCTCCTCAAATCCGTAAACATACCGTATGTTACAACTTGGCTCAGCAGCGATGAGCTTTCATACTATGATGACGAAGATGACAAATCTAAAAAACAAAAAGGGTTCAAAACGCACTTAGAAGCATTAAAAAGTCTGTATAGAGAAACAAACAACGGCAGAAAAATAGATTTAGGAAAAAAGCCTGCTGACCTGCTTGATGTTTTAACTGATATGGCTATTGCTTCACCTGCTGTGTGCGTTTACAGGACATATCAAAAATATTCTCGCAGCGTACAAAATTTTCTGCCAAGTCAAATTGCAAAACTGTTTATAAATAGAATGAACTCTCCCGAAGCAACTGCCATAGTAAAACTTGCCGCAGGAAAGAAAAATGATGATGCACATTGGGAAAACCTATTAACATATTGTAAATACGGCAACATGCAGGCGATGTTTGACGAGTATGCGCATCTGATTACTAACGGTCTTGATAATGACGAAAACCTAATTGAAAGACTCCATTATGCAATTTCAAACTCTATGAATGTGCGGACAACAAGCTATAATATCGACACACTTAACAATTTTAAAGCAAGAGTAAATAACCGCAAGGAAAAAGCCGTATCGCTTCGTACTCATTTTGCTGTAGCTTTTACTAAAGGCGAGGGCAAAGAAAAGGATGCTGACAGGAAGAAAATTGTCCGAAATTCTTTTAATTCGCCTTTTAGACCATTTGTATTGGCTTCAACTTCGATAGGGCAAGAAGGCTTGGATTTTCATAATTATTGCCGTAGGATTGTGCATTGGAATTTACCTTCCAACCCAATTGACTTGGAACAGCGTGAAGGCAGAATAAATCGATTTGAATGCTTGGCTATTAGACAAAATGTAGCAAAACGTTATGGTAATATTAAATTTACTAAAAATGTATGGACAGATTTGTTTGACAAAGCTGTAAAAGAAGAAAAACTTAAAAACGGGCATATCTCAGACCTAATACCTTTTTGGGGACTTACTGAAAAAGAAGGTATGCTTAAAATCGAAAGAATTGTTCCCATGTATCCGTTTAGCAGAGATGAGATAGCTTATGAAAGACTTATAAAAATTCTCTCTCTTTACAGATTAACTTTAGGACAGGCAAGACAGGAAGAACTATTGGAATATATCTTTGACAATTGCGACAGTCCTGAAGATATGAAGGATTTGTTTATCAATTTAAGCCCCTATTATAAAAATCAATAAGGTGTCATATTAAAGATATGATGCAAACAACCTACTCTCGCACAGAGGAGGGCGTATATTCAAGGACCTGTTGACAAAATGCAATTTTATACCTTAAAATATTTTCAATAATTGCTTTTCGCTTTGCGAAAAGTTACCTCACCTTTTCACTATTACATCTTACTTCTTACCTTCAAAAAACCGAATGTGTTTTTTAGTGAAGAGTGAATAAGGAAAAGTGAAAAAGTAAAAATCCCGTCCATCGTAATGAACGGGATTTTTGGTGCGGATAACAGGACTTGAACCTGCACGGTTTCCCACCGGAACCTAAATCCGGCGCGTATGCCAATTCCGCCATATCCGCAGGTTGTATTCACCTAAAAAGCCCTTTCGGGCTTTAGGTTTATTCGTTATGCTCAGATTTAACTTCTTCTCCAAGATATTTTTTCAGAATGACCTCTAAAATCTCATCGCGCTCAAACTTCACAATAAGACTGCGCGCGCCCTTATGTCCTGTGATATAGGTAGGGTCGCCAGACATGATATATCCGACAAACTGACTAATCGGATTATAGCCTTTTTCAACGAGCGCCTCGTGAACCTTTTCAATCAGCTCTTGTATCTCCTTATCTCTGTCGTTTCCCAGGTCAATTACCCTTGTCAGGTTTGTCATATAAATCACCGTCCCTTTCAGTTTTCATGTACAGGATACACCTATTTTTATAAGTTTGCAAGCATTTTTATGATTATTAACGGTCTGTCTTAAAATTTTATTTGAATATCGCGCTCCTGCTGTGCTCTGCGCCGGCGCATTTCTTCCCTGCGACGGCGGCGTTTGGCGTAATGATACTGGCGCAGGAATACAAGGCATGCTACAATAATTATTAGCGGAATTATGAAAAATGGAGATGTGAAAAACCGCCCCATCGCCTGAAGTATGTGTGCAACAGGGTCGAATAAGTAATCCTTGTCCGCCACAAGATTAACCAAGCCGACACTGACCGAGCCAACGAAGTATTCGCTGGTGCCACACACATCACCCTTTAGAATCGGCGCTTTCAATGTCTGCAATATGTTGTCCGTATGGGTGACCTCACCCATTTCTTCGCCTATGCGGGTAAGATAGAGAACATCTGTCTCAGCTTCGAGCAGAATTGTGGTCGTGTCCTTCGCGCTGCGCACCGGCGCCTGCGCAACCGTGGTTCCGCGCCCGACCACTCGCGCCATGGCATAGTTTGTAAAGCCGTAATCAAAAAGCGCTCTTGCATCCATGAAGTTCATCACATTGCCATCAACCGTAGACGCACCGTAAACAAGCGACAAAAGTTCAAGCGCATTTCGTTCTGCGCTTGCCACCAGGCACATTTTTGCCTGATTGGTAAACCCCGTTTTAATCCCTGTCGCGCCGTCATAATAATACTGACCGGTCTTAAGCCTTGAAACAAGGTGATTCGTATTTATAAGTCTGCGCTCTTGCACATACTGCTCCGTGGGCGGTACAACATATAAATCCGTTTTTACTATCTCTCTAAACTCGGGAATCCGCATACATTGCAGTGTCAGCCGTGCCATATCCCGCACGGTGGTGTAGTGTTTTTCATCATGCGCTCCGTTGGCATTTACAAAGTTCGTGCTGCTCATGCCCAAAAGCGCCGCCTTCTGATTCATCAGGTTCACGAAATCGCTCATCGTAGCGCTCACTTCTTCCGCAAGGACATTGGCGGCATCTCCGGCGGAAGCAAGCATCAGTCCATAGAGAAGCTGGCGCACCGTCAAGGTTTCTCCCGGCAATATTCCCATATTGGTATGGCCTGCCGGCAGAGCGTTTACCGCGGAATTCGAAGCGGTACACTCCTTGTCCATGTCGAGATTTTCAAGCGCCAAAAGCGCTGTCATTATTTTTGTTGTACTCGCCGGATATATCAGTGTATCCGCGTTTTTTTCATAAAGAACCGTACCTGTTTTCATATCGAGCAGCATTGCGTACGGCGAATCCACAACAGGTTCCTGTGCAGCGCACGGAAGCACGGCGAGTATTAAAATAAGAGCGCACAAAAACGCGGTAAGCTTTAATGCAGGTTTTGGCATTTAACTTATTCTCCTTGCTCCAAGTATTGTATTGCACGCGCTAAAGCGTCCTCATTCTCTGCGACAACTATATCAGGACTGATTCCCTCATCATCAATGCAAATTCCGTCGGGGCGATAGTTTTTCAGCGTAGTAAGCTTCAAAAGCGACCCGGCAGGCGTACCGGAAAGCGGAAACAGGGATTGGCTGACGCCTTTGCCATATGTCACAGAACCAATTACCTTCGCTCTGCCGTTCGCTTGCAGAGAGCCGGCGACAATTTCAGATGCACTGGCAGAACCACCGTTAACAAGCACCGCCATCGGCAATGTTATCCCGTCGCACATGGAAACGTATTCCTTTTTGCGCTCGCTGCGGTCCATCGTATACATTATATGCGCGCCTTTTTCAAGGAAGATGTCGCATACGTCTATCGCAACGTCAAAATCGCCACCGGGATTTGAGCGCAAATCAAGAATTATAGAGTCTGTGGTTTCAGTTATTACTTTATCTATCTCGTCCAAGAGTTTGGCATATGAATCAGTTTCAAACCCACTGTAGCGAAAATACGCAATCTGCCCATTCTCGCCCATGGTCTCGCCTTTTACAGGATACATGTTGATGTTCTCGCGCATTGTGTTAATCTCAATCTCCGCACCATCACGCAAAACGGTAAGCGTTACCAAAGTCCCCACGGGGTCTTCAAGATGCCGACCTCGCATATAGCTCACAGCCTTGTCTCCGTCTGCGGCGCCGTACTCTTGCCCATCAATCCGAATAATCCTGTCAAGCGGCTGAACTCCGGCATTGTAGGCCGGCGAATCCTCAAATGCACCGACAACTATAATTTCATCACTTTCGCGGTCAAACGCGATTTCTATTCCTATTCCGACATACACGCCGCTTACCATTTCGTAAAACGATGCTGCCTCTTCAGGGGAATAGTACTCCGCATACGGGTCGCCTATATATTCCAGTACCCCGTTTATTGCGGCAGTTTCTGCATCCTCTGGGTCGTACTCACCCGCATAATTATCCTCTATAATCTTCACCACGCGGTTAAGTTCCGAAAAAGACGATGCCGGCATAAGCGCAAAACATCCTGTTACCGTAATCGCGAACGTAACCAAAACGGTCAAAACTATTTTTAGTTTTCCGTTCAATAACTACACTCCCCCTGCTACCTCACATACGAAAGCGGGTCTGTTGCGCTTCCGTTTATCCGTACTTCAAAGTGCAGATGGTTTCCCGTAGACAGACCTGTAGAGCCGATTTTGGCTATCTGCTGACCTTTTGTTACAGTGTCGCCCTTATTTACAAGCAGTGAACTGCAGTGCCCGTAAAGAGTCGTAATTCCACTGCCATGGCTTATAACAAGATATTTCCCGTAACCGGAAGAATATGTTGCCACACTGACTGTGCCGGCCTCTGCCGCCACTATTGCACTGCCGTATGATGCTCCTATATCTATGCCCGAGTGATACCTTTTATACCCTAAAATCGGATGTATCCTGTACCCAAAAGACGATGTTATCCTCGTGCTGGACGGTACTGGCCAGTTGAATCGGCCTGTTCCCGTATATTTCGCCGTGCTCGTTTTTGCGAGAGCTGCAAGCTGTGATTGAAGCTTCTTTTCTTCTGCCTCTTCTTCTTTAAGCGCTTTTTCATACTGCGCTTTATCCGCCTCCAGCTGCTTTAACAGCAGCTGCTTTGATTCCAGGCGGTCGTTAAGTTCGGCACGCGTTGCCTCAAGCGACTGTTTGTTATACTCTAAGGAAAGCTTTGCTTCTTCAAGAGCTGTTTTTGCGGCTGCAATAGTATTTTTGGATGTTATAAGATTAGACAATATCTTTTTATCGTACTGCGTTATCTGGCGCACAAGTTCAACGCGCGATATGAAATCTCCAAAGCTCTCTGCGCCTAACAAAACCTCAAGATACGTAGATGTACCTTTCTCGTACATGATACGCGCACGCGTCTTAAACGCTGAGTCATATTCAACGCACTGCTGTTCAGCCTCGGCAAGTTCCGCACTTTTATTCAGTATGTCCTGTTCATTTTGAAGTATTGCCGCCTCTGTGTTTGCAATGTCGTTTTCCGCTTTATTTATCTGCGCGTCTATTTGCGCCGCTTCTTTTGCCGTATTCGCACTCTGGTTTTTTATGTTATTCAAGTCTTCCTGTGCCTTTTTTCGGCTGTTTGTCGCCTCGGTAAGCTGTTTTTTTAATTCCGATTCCGTAGCCGCGTAAACGCTTGTCTCAAATATCGGAAGTAAAATCATGGCTAAAAACGCCAATGCAACAGCAGCTGCACAGACAATTGCCCATATTCGTTTTCTTCTGGCTCGTTTATTATAACCGTTTTTTGCCATTATAATCCTCCTTAATCAAACCTTCAGATGACGGGTAATGGCAAACGCGCTGCCGAGAGTACCCATAACTGCGCCGAAAACAAGTGTAAACGCAGCCAACCAAGGAAGCACAGCGCCGAGCCGGAGCAGTTCAAATATATCCAAAAAGCTAAGCATGTTTGAAACCGCCGTATCATAACCAACGGCTACCAGTAAAAGGGAAATGGCGCCGCCAAGCAAACCGGTCAGCATTCCTTCTATCACAAAAGGCCACCTGATAAACCTGTCCGTTGCGCCGACGTATTTCATAATATGTATTTCGTCTTCGCGCGAGTGCACGCTCAACTCTATTGTATTGGAAATAATGAATATTGCTACAATTATCAAAATAAGCATAGCAATGAAACTTCCGTTGCGAATCACATCGGTAACGCTGATAATTCTCTCAACAATATCGCGGCGGTTTACAACCTCTGCCACGTTTGGAATTTGAGACAGCTGCGCCACAAATTCATCCATCGTGTGCAAATCGCTGAGTACAATACGAACTGAGCTGCGCAAAAAATCATCCCCGCTAAGTCCGTCAAGTGCGCTCGCATCCACTCCGAGAAATTCCCTATATTCCTCTATCGCATCGTCCTTGGAAACAAACGTTGCGCTTGCAAGATTGTCCATGCTGTTTATTGCGGCAACCACAGCCTGCTCTTGTGCGGCATCAGCGTCTATGTCTATATATGCCTGAATTTCACACTGCGATTGAATTTGCCGCCCTATAAAATTGATATTTACGGAAAACAGCATAAACACGCCAAAAAGGATTAAGCAGCACGTAACCGTTGCCAGTGACGCAAGCGTCATAAATCCGTTGCGGCACATCCCAGTCAGCGCGCTTTTCAAAAAGTAGCCCCACTTTCTAATTATCAAGACTGTACACACCCTTCTCCTTGTCGCTTACAAGCATCCCGCTTTCAAAGCGAATCACGCGCTTGCGCATATCGTTTACTATCTTTTCGTCATGCGTCACCATAACAATGGTAGTGCCGCGGCTGTTAATCTCCTCAAGCAATCCCATAATTTCTTTCGACGTATCCGGGTCAAGATTGCCTGTAGGTTCGTCGGCGATAACCATTGTCGGAGAATTTACCAATGCTCTGGCGATGCATACACGCTGTTGTTCTCCGCCCGAAAGTTTTTTGGGATACACTCTCGCCTTACGCGAAAGACCGACCAAATTCAATATCTGCGGTACTCTCTGTCTTATTTCGCTTTTCGGTGCGCCTACAATCTCCATGGCAAATGCAACATTCTCATACACCGTTTTGTTTTGCAAAAGCCTGTAATCCTGAAACACTACGCCGAGCCTGCGGCGGTGATACGGAACCTGACGGTGCTTAAGCGCACTCACAATAGTCCCGTCGATATCGACTTCTCCGGAATAAGGCTTTATTTCCCCTGTCAAAAGCTTAATGGCTGAGCTTTTTCCCGCACCGGTTTTACCCACAAGAAACACGAACTCCCCTTTGTCTATGTGAAACGACACATTATCGAGTCCGATAACATTGTTGTCATAAACAACGGTCACGTTTCGAAATTCTATCATTCAGCGTTCATTTCCTTTCAAATATTCATCTTGTTCGCATCGAGATATTTTTTAACCATCATCGCCACCTTAAACACTATTGCGTGGTCAAATATTCTCAGGTCAAGCCCTGTAATCTTCTGCACCTTGTCCAGTCGATATACAAGCGTATTTCGGTGAACATAAAGCTGACGCGACGTTTCCGACACGTTAAGATTGTTCTCAAAGAACTTTTGAATCGTAAGTACTGTCTCGTGATCAAGCGAATCGAGCGAATCTTTTTGGAATATTTCGGTAAGGAACAGTTCGCACATCGTTGTCGGCAGCTGATAAATAAGTCTACCTATACCGAGCGTGTTGTAACTGACAACGCTTTTCTCATTATCAAAAACACCGCCTACGTCAAGCGCGATTCTTGCCTCTTTGAAACTGCGCCCGAGCTCATGTATAGTAGGCGCGGGAGTGCCTATTCCGACGCACACATCTGTCATCGCCTCTGCAATAAGCGTGTCAGCGACCGAGCTTGCTATCCTCTCTGCCTCAGCCGATGCGTCAGCCTCACGTACTTCCCGTACAAGCACTATAGTGCTGTCGTCAATGCTGATTACAAAATCCTTGTTATTCTCGGGGAACATGCCTTCTACAATATCGCACGCATCAAGTTCACACGCCTCTGCAACCTTCACTACAAGAACAATACGCGGTATATCCTGAGAAAGGTGCAGTTCCTTCGCTTTGGCAAATATATCGCCCGGGAGAATATTGTCCAGCAAAATGTTTTTGATAAAGTTAGCTTTGTCATATCTCTCATCGTAAAGCTGGTTCATGCTGAAAAAGGCTACGCCGAGAACCTGGCAGAACTTCAATGCCTCCTCGTCCGTCCCTTCCGCAAAACTCACGAAATCACTGCGCCGAGAACCGTGTGCCAGGAACGTAAAGCCGGCGTACTCTTTTTTTTCGCCTGCAGCAAAGCACCCGGGCAAGACAGAGTCAATAGCCGCGTCAATTTCGGCGGGGCAATCGGGCGCGATAATAAAGCCTCCTTCATCAATCAAACCTATTCGTCTGCCGCAAATGTTCCTGAGCTCTCCTATCATGGATTTTACATATTTATTAGCCATAACTCTTTTTTTCTCCGCAAGCGGAGAAAGCTCCTTTCCAAAAAATAAGTACAATACACGCTTTCATCTAATCATACAAAGATATAATAACATTTTTGCGTCGAGTTTTCAACAATTTTTACAAAAATTTTACGATTTCAATTTAATTCTTGCTTTTTGTCAACCAAATGCCCGCTTTCCGCATAGACTGTAACGAAGGAGGTTGGTTTATGCTTGCTACCGTTGCGTCAGTAACCTCGGCTAACCGTTTGAAGAAATACGCTGAACGCGTAGGATATGATACTAAAGTCATTCAAACACCGGTCTCGCTCACAAAAGAGGGCTGCGGATACAGTCTGCGGTTCAAGGACGACTTGAAGCCGCAGATTGCAGAATTTGCATCTGAGCTCGGAATCAAAATACGCGCTTTTTGGCGTGAAGAGAACGGAGAATATATAAAAGTATGATATACCTTGACAATTCGGCAACCACATACCCAAAACCAAAATGTGTCGCGCGCGCCGTCGCGAATTTTATAGATAATATAGGCGGAAACCCGTCCAGAGGCGGGCATGCTCTCGCACGCAAAAGCGGTGAAATTGTATACGACTGCCGCGAAGCACTTGCGGAGCTTTTTCATGTGGGGAATCCCGAGCGCATAGTTTTTACCAAAAACGCCACCGAAGCGCTTAACACAGCAATTTTTGGCGTGGTGGGAAAAGGCGATGAAATAATAATAACTTCTATGGAGCACAACAGTGTGCTTCGCGCTGCGTTTGAAGCGCAAAACAGGGGGGCGCGGCTGGTTATCGTGAGAGCGGACGCGGACGGTCATATAACTCCCGATGCTATTGAAGCGCAAATAAATGCGCGTACAAAACTAATCTGTATTATCCATGCCTCAAATGTGAACGGCGCCCTCAACGACATATACGCTGTCGCACAAATGGCAAAAAGGCACGGTGTGCTTTGTCTTGCGGATTGTTCACAGAGCGCAGGCGTGATTGACATTGATGCATCGAAGCTCGACATGCTTGCGTGTTCCGGACACAAAGGACTTATGGGACCTATGGGGACAGGAGTTCTTTACATTAGAGACGGCATTGATATCGCACCGCTCACTTTCGGAGGTACCGGTTCGCAGTCCGAAAGTGTATTTGTGCCCGACACATTTCCCGAACACCTTGAAGTAGGTACGCTCAACGGAGCGGGGATTTGCGGCTTAAACGCGGGAGTGCGTTTCATCCTCTCCCAAGGAATTGACAAAATTGCACAAAAAGAACGTTTCCTTGCCACACGATTATCTGATGGTCTGTCACAGATAAAAACTCTCAGAGTGCTTCACGATAAAAACGGCACAGCTACAATTAGCGTTGTAACGCAAGGCGTTGACTGCGTAGACGCCGCTTCAGCGCTTGACACGCACTATAATATTGCGACAAGAGCCGGTCTTCACTGCTCGCCGCTTGCACACCGCACGCTCGGAACGATTGCGAGCGGTACGCTGCGCCTGTCTGTAGGGTACTTCAATACGCCATCCGATATTGACCGCGCACTGTTCGCACTTAAAAATTATGAAAAAAAATAAAAAAGCTCTTTTCACAGAGCTTTTTTTATAGTATAATGAAAAAAAGACTTTATGAACGGACTGATAAATTTGTTTGAAAACATAGTTTCCGCTCTGAAAGAATTCTTCTCCCTTTTGCGCATTGCCGACATTGCCGACGTCGCCATTGTGGCGTTTGTTTTTTACAAAATAACAGGGCTTGTAAAAGAAACGCGCGCATGGCAGTTGGTAAAAGGCATTGTTTTGCTGCTTATCGCCACGTGGCTGAGCGACATATTTCAATTAAATACTATTAATTTCATACTTAGGAACACTGTTCAGGTCGGAGTTCTCGCTCTTATTATTCTCTTTCAGCCTGAGCTTAGGCGTGCGCTCGAAAAAATGGGTCGGACAAGTCTGGACACATTTTTGTCTTCTCCCGTTGTGGAAATCGAGCGCTGTGCAGATGAAGTTTCCCGGGCTGCGAGCATCATGAGCGCCAAACGCTGCGGTGCTCTTATGGTTATCGAGAGAAAAACTAAAATAGGCGACATTATCGGTTCCGGTACAGAACTTGACGCGCGCATTACATCTGAATTGCTGCTGACCATTTTCTTTGACAAAACACCTCTGCATGACGGAGCTGTGGTTATATCGGACGGTAAAATTACAGCGGCCGCATGCTTGCTGCCTCTTACGGACAATGAATCTCTGTCCCGCGAGCTTGGCACTCGCCATCGCGCCGCCATAGGACTGAGTGAGTGCAGTGATGCTTTTGTGATAGTCGTTTCCGAGGAAACCGGCAAAATCAGCGTTGCCGAGGACGGAGCGCTTGAGCGCAACTTCAACCGCGAAACTTTGAAAGAGGCCATAGAAACCGCACTTACCGCGCCAACTAAGCGCGCCGGTAAAATTGCCAAATGGAAGGAGCGGCTTAAATGGAAAAAATAACAAATCCTTCTCCGTGGTTGGTTAAGATTGCCGCCGTTTTACTTGCGGTTGCGCTGTGGTTCTACGTTTCATATGCGGAAAATCCTGAAATGAATTCACTTGTCCGCGGAATCCCCGTTTCCATAACCGGCACGGCTGATTTACGCGACAAAGGATTTGCAGTGTCTGAAATTTCAGTAAAAACAGTGGACGTACGGATTAAGGTTCGCCGCACACAATTAAATCAGTTTAATTCACAAACCATTTCGGCATCGGTGAGCGTATCCGGCATAAGCGGAGTCGGCGAATATGATTTGCCCTTGCTCGTAACGCTGCCCTCAACTTCTGCGAGTTTAGCAGACCGCAGCGTTACGCTGGCCACTGTCAAAATAGAGCCGTATTCACAAAAAGAGCTGCCGGTTCAGTTTGTCCCTTCCGGCGAAGTACGCGGCGGATTAGTGCTTGATGAAATTATTCTTTCTCCTGAAAAAGTTACCGTAGACGGAGCAAAGAGCGCTGTGGATAAAGTTGACTCAGTGTCCACGGAAGCGGTGGATATGTCAAGTTTTACGGAATCCTCAGTAATTACAGCGCGGCTTTACGCGTTGGACAAGGACGGCGGCGTTATAGACGAAGCTTCGCTTTCTTCAGAGAGTGCGGTAGCAACAGTTTCTTTCCTTGCGTCAAAGGAAGTGCCTGTCCAGCCCGATATGCGAAATATTGACAACGAATCTCCCGACTCAATATCGTGTACCGTTACGCCCGAAAAAGTCACTGTAGTAGGCAGCGCGTCGATTATAGACAATATAGAGTATGTAATGACTGACCCGATAGATATGTCCTCTTTTTACGCAGACACTCAGATGACAATCGACCTTAATATCCCCACAGGCGTTAAAATAGCAGAGGACATAGAGCGCGTCAGTGCACAAATAACTTTTAATTAACGGAGGATGATGTGAATGCACAAACTGCACAAAATGTACAAAATGTTTTCTATCGGACTTTCTCTCCTGCTGCTGAGCGCATGTACCGGCGCTCCGGCATCTTCCCCGAGCGTTACGGACATTGTTTCGGAACTCTCCACAACACAGTATTTTTTGAGTGATGCTGTGGCGGAAGAAGACGCTGAAAAAATTCTTACCGCCGGAATAAATTCTCAGAGCGGAATGAATGCCCAGCCATGGCACTTCTCAGCAGTGAGCAATGCAGAAGTTCTTAGCGCCATTGCAAATGACATGAGCGCCTCAATGCCCGCCATGAGCAACGCGCCAAGCAACGAAAGCGCACCTGCCAAAGCGCAAATCTCCGACGCTCCTCTGGCAATTGTAGTTTCTTGTAAGTCCGGCTCCGATTTAGACGCGGGGCTCGCCTGTCAGTCCATGGCAATCCAGGCAGGCTTGCTCGGATACGGCACAAAAATAGTATCCTCGCCCAAGGTCGTCCTGAACGGAGACAAGCAGGGCGAGTACAAGAAGCTGCTCGGAATACCCGATGATATGCAGGTTGTTACCGTTTTGCTAGTCGGCAAAAAAAATACACAGATTGACGAAACACTTGAAGGCTACACCGGCGCAACAACACGAAATTCTTTTGATGCAGTTGTTACCTTGGTTGATTAGCAAATCAGTAAATCAGCAGACAAAAAATGCAAGCCTGACGGTTTGCATTTTTTTACATCAATTTTTTCGCCTTTACTGTTTCGCCGTTTGCGATGAGGTTTCTGATGCGAGTAGAGCTTATCGACTCGTTGTCTCTTTTCAAAAGAGGCATTACAACGGTTTTGAAACCGTATTTTTCACCGAAATCTCTCAGTTGTCTCGGCGTACAGGCGGCATGTCGGCCAAAACGGTAATTTTCCCCGCAAAATACGACTTTGGCGTCAAGAGTCCCCCGCAATATCTCGGCGGCAAATTCCTCCCCGCTCATTCTGAGGTGTCTCTCGTCGAGCAGGTATAGCTCGTCTATGCCGCACAATCGTATTCTCTGCTCTTTTTCTGAGAACGTGCATAGCAACATCGGTTCTTTTTGAGCCAGGAGGCTTTCGGGCGACTCGGAAAACGTAACCGCGATGCTTTTTTCACCTCTTGCGCGTGCCGCTCTTACAGCGCGTTTCAGCAGAGCCCGATGTGCGGCATGAACTCCGTCAAAAAAGCCAAGAACGCATACGCTCATCAATAAAACCCCCTTATCAGGCGCAGGCAAGGCCGTTCTTCCTCTGTATCTCCTTCCATCAACGCCGTAAAAATACCGTTTTCGTCATATACGCGAAACGTCTTTCCCAAAACTGCGGCAGGATAAAATATCGGCACTCCGTTTTTTACTCTGTCCGCACTCTTTTTGTCCAGATTAATTTCCTCAAATTCCTCAAAACACTTATCAGTCGGAATCAGCGGCGTATCCTCCGACAGCGAGTCCATTTCAATCGCCTGCGCAATATTAAACATGCCGCTTTTTGTACGTATCAGGCTCTCTACCGCCCCGCCGCACCCAAGCTGCTTACCCAAATCATCGGCAAGAGTCCGTATATATGTACCCTTGGAACAGTGTACGTCTATCGTTATATACGGCAGCGAAAATTCAGCAAGAACTGCGTTGTAAACAGTAACCTTACGACAAGGCCGTTTTACCTCTATCCCCTTTCTGGCCAGCGAGTAGAGGCGCTGTCCGCCCAAAGAGACTGCGCTATACATAGGCGGAATCTGCTCTATTTCACCCAGGAATTGTTTAAGAGCATTTTCCACATCGCCTTGTGTTATGCTGACATCCGACCTTGAGAGAATTCTGCCGTCCATATCAAGCGTATCCGTCGTCACACCGAGCAGAATTCGGGCGCGGTAGCGCTTGTCCTTTTCAATCAAAAACTCAGACGCACGTGTAGCCGTCCCCAGCAGGACCGGAAGCACTCCTTCAGCAAGCGGGTCAAGCGTCCCGGCATGGCCGACGCGTTTCATATTAAAACTACGCCGCACAGCATTGACCGCCCTCTGAGAGGTAATGCCGCGCGGTTTGTTTAACACAAGTATTCCGTTTTTCATTCCCATGACCATAGCTTTCGCGTGTACAAAAGCTTCCTTTCCTCGGAATCTTTGCGGCAAATGCAGCAAAATAAATTTTTTAAGTCTCTATCGCTTGTGACAGAAGTTCAGCAAGCCGGCTCTCGGCCTCTTTAAGAGTGGCAATAAAAGTTGCCCCCGAAGCGTGGATATGTCCTCCCCCGCCAAGCGCCGCAGCCACACGCTGGACGTCAACGCTGCCCTTTGAGCGGAAGCTTGCCTTCACATAGCCTTCTCCCTGCTGTGTTATAAACGCACTCGCGAGGACTGAGCATATAGTGCGCGGCAGCGCGGAAAGCGCTTCCGTATCGCTCTTTGTCGCACCGTATTTAATCAGAACTTCGTTGGGGATTGCGCAGACTGCCACCTTGCCATCACAATAAAGGTGCGTTCTTTCTATAGTTTCCGCTGTAAGTCTAAGCTGTACCTCTGTTTTGCTTTCATAGAGAGCCTCGCAAATTTGACTCATATCTATACCTGTCTTTGTAAGCTCGGCGGCAATTTCAAATGTTCTGGAGGTGGCATTTGAATACTTAAACGAGCCGGTGTCGGATGAAATTGCGGCGAAAAGATACGCTGCCGCTTGTTTTGATACTTTGCCGCCGCAAAGCTCATAGAGTATCTGACCTGTCGCTGCCGCCGCGGGGTCTACGCACATGAGTTTTGCAAAACTGCCGTTTTGCACATGATGGTCTATACACACAGTGTCAGCATGTTCGGCAAATCGCTTCGCAGCCCGCCCCAGCCTCTTTATATCGCCTGCGTCAAGCACGCACAAACACTCGTAATCAAAAGGCGAATTCTCGTCATCATTATACACTCTTGTGTCGGTCCTAATAAGCGACATGGCAAAAGAAAGCGGCGCGTCTGTATACACATCGCACAAAACACCGTTTTCACGCAAAACGCATTGAAGCGCCGACGCACTGCCGAGGGCATCCCAATCCGGCTCTATATGCATGAACACGGCAACGCTTTTTTTCGTTTTCAGGTACTCCACCGCGTTTTGCTGTGCATTTGCATTCATAGCTCACCCTCCATGCTTTTGTGTATAAGTTCGTTAATATATGCCCCGTGTTCTATTGAGTTATCAAGCACAAAAGAAAACTCTGGTACGGCACGCAAAAGCATACGAGCTCCGATTTCTCGGCGAATAAAACCGCCCGCGCTCTTCAGTGCGTCAATAGCGGCTTTCTTGGCGGCCTCATCGCCCATCACGCTCACATGTGCCTTTGCATGGCGCAGGTCCTTTGTGACGCTCAAAGCCACAACACTTATCACCGTGGGAATCCGCGGGTCCTTAAGTTCGCGGATAATGTCAGAAAGCACTCGGCGCATTTCCTCGCTTATCCTGTCCGTTCTGTTGTACGACATTATCGTTCTATCTCCTCCATAACGTAGCACTCTACGTTATCGCCTTCCTTAATATCGTTAAATCTCACAAATCCCATACCGCATTCATAGCCGGAAGCAACTTCTTTGGCATCGTCCTTGAATCGCTTAAGACTGTCAAGCTCCCCTTCGTGTATGACAATTCCATCGCGCACAATACGCACGCTCGAATGGCGCTGAATTTTTCCGTCTGTCACATAGCAGCCGGCTATTGTCCCCACGCCGCTCACCTTAAACGTCTGCCGGATTTCAGCATGACCGATTACATTTTCGCGGAATTTGGGCGCCAGCATACCTTTCATTGCCGACTCAATTTCCTCAATCGCCTCGTAAATTATGCGATAGGTTCTGATATCCACTTCCGTAACGCTCGCGGCGGCACGGGCGCCTGCATCAGGACGCACGTTGAAGCCCACTATGACAGCATTTGACGCATCAGCCAGCGAAACATCACTTTCGTTTATGCCTCCAACCGCCCCGTGAATTACCTTGACGCGAACCTCCTCGTTAGAGAGCTTTTCAAGCGACTGTTTAACCGCCTCAACGCTCCCTTGAACATCACCCTTTACAACGATGTTGAGCGTTTTTACACTGCCCTCTTGAATCTGGTTGAATAAATCGTCAAGCGAAACCTTCTGTGCGTTTTTAATCGCATCGTCCTTAATCTTCTGTTTTCTCGCCTCAACGACACTCCGCGCTGCGCGCTCGTCCTCAACGGCATAAAACAAGTCGCCGCCCTCCGGAGCTTCCGAAAGACCTATA
This sequence comes from Clostridia bacterium, assembly GCA_030527235.1. Taxonomy (GTDB): domain Bacteria; phylum Bacillota; class Clostridia; order UMGS1883; family UMGS1883; genus JAUNBL01. The sequence continues at coordinate 16,246 of JAUNBL010000012.1, forward strand.
ATTTCTACCGGTGTAGACGGGGACGCCGATTTGATTTTTCTTCCGTTCTCATCCGTCATGGCACGCACACGTCCGACGGCTGTACCGGCAACCACAATATCTCCGGCATTAAGCGTTCCGTTTTGTACAAGCACCGTAGCCACAGGTCCTCGGCCGCGGTCCAGTTTGGATTCTATAACCGTACCCTTCGCAGGTCGGTTCGGGTTCGCCTTCAGCTCTTTCATTTCCGCTGTAAGCGTTACCATTTCAAGCAACTTGTCAATGTTCTCATGTTTTTTAGCGCTCACCGGAACGCAGATTATATCTCCTCCCCATTCCTCAATGACAAGCCCCTGCTCGGTGAGTTCCTGTTTCACTCTTTCGGGATTTGCGCCTTCTTTATCTATTTTGTTTATAGCGACAATAATGCTCACATCCGCTGCCTTTGCATGGTTAATCGCCTCCACCGTCTGCGGCATTATCCCATCGTCAGCTGCAACAACAAGTATGGCAATATCTGTCACCTGCGCGCCGCGCGCGCGCATCGCGGTGAACGCCTCGTGACCCGGTGTGTCGAGAAACGTTATCGGCTTGCCATTTATATTAACAGTATACGCACCTATATGCTGCGTTATCCCGCCCGCTTCTGTCGCAATAACATTGGTGGAGCGTATTGCGTCAAGCAGCGATGTTTTTCCGTGGTCCACATGGCCCATAACAACAACTACCGGCGGACGGGGACGAAGGTCTTTCTCCTCATCGGGGGCATCGTTAAACAGCTTTTCCTCTGCCGTCATAATTATTTCATGTTCAACTTCGGCGCCCATATCTTCCGCCACCAGACTTGCCGTATCAAAGTCCACGCTTTGGGTGACATTTGCCATAATTCCAAGCGTAATCAGTCTTTTTATTACCTCTGTAGGACTTACAGCAAGCTTTTGGGCAAGTGTTGCCACCGTTATTTCATCCGGCACTAAAATATGCAGTTTTTCCTTGCGCTCTTTTTTCGGGGGAGCCTTCGGAAGCTGGTCGTCCTTCCTGTTTTTTCTGCTCTGTTGGCGCTGGCGGTCCGGCGCCTTTTTTATCTTTTGCTTATTTGTAATAGTGTCTTTAATATCAACATTTACAAGCTGCTCAGCCCGCTCGGTCTTGATTTGTTTCTCCAAATCCACTGCACTTACGCGCGTATCGACATATCGTACCGTCTTTTGCGCCTTAGGCTTGTTTTCAATGGGCGGCGCTTCCTCTTTTTTTACTTCCTCCGGTACGGGGCGATTTTCTTTTATATACTCAAAAATATCCCCGCCCGTATCGTAGAGCTGAGTATAATACTCAAGTATTATATCCATATCTCCGCTTTCAAGAGCGCTCATGCTGCTCTTTCCGCCTTTTGTATACTTTGAAAGTATTGCAAGCAAATCCTTGCTCGTCACGTCAATATACTTTGACACTTCATGTATTCTCGGTTTTATCATTTAACCGCACCCCCATGTAAATTAGAATTAAGTATGGCGTGCGCCATATTTTCGTCATGTACCGCCATGCAGGGAAGGTCTTCCTTTCCCGTTGCTTTGCCGAGCAATTCCTTTGTCGAATAAAAAACAAGCGGCACATCAAACTCCAGGCAGCTATGTTCTATCATCTTGCGATTACTCTTCCCCAAATCCTGAGCGGCTACAACTACTTTCGCCTTTCCGCGCTCTATTGCCTCACGCGTTTTGAACACACCGAAACTCGCCTTGCCGGCGCGCACGGCCATGCCCGCCATGCCGAGTATCTTGTCTGCCATTGTCACTTCTCCAATTCTTCAATAACTTCCCGCGGCACACTGCATCCGAACGCACGCTCCAGTGCATGCGTTTTTGCCAAACGGCCTACACACTCCTCCGTCTTGCAGCAATATGCACCGCGACCGCTTTTTTTGCCTGTTAAATCAAGCTCTACGTTACCTTCAGGCGTTTTTACAATGCGCACAAGTTCACTCTTGTTTTTCATTTGTCTGCACGCCGCGCACATCCTTTGCGGAACATGCTTCATTGCTCTTCACCGGGCTTAATGTCGATTTTCCATCCCGTCAGCCTTGCCGCAAGGCGGGCGTTCTGACCTTCTTTACCAATCGCAAGCGACAGCTGGGATTCAGGTACGCTCACACGCGCACTCTTCTCTTCCTCATCAAGCGTCACCGATATTACCTGCGCCGGACTCAAGGCGCTGCTTATATAGCGCGCGGCATCATCGCTGTACGGAATTATGTCAATTTTTTCTCCGCAAAGTTCATCTACAATTGCCGCAACGCGCGCACCCTTTGGTCCCACACAAGCTCCTACGGGGTCCACGTTCTCCACTTCGGAGCACACTGCAATTTTAGTACGGCTCCCGGCTTCACGAGCAATGCCCTTTATCGTCACCGTACCGTCTGAAATTTCAGGAACCTCATTTTCAAAGAAGCGTTTCACCAGTCCCGGATGCGTGCGTGAAACTATCAGCTGCAAGCTTCTGGTGGTCTTTTTTACTTCAATTACATACACCTTTATAACCGCACCCTGCCGATACTGCTCGCCTGGTATCTGCTCTGCGGGAGCAAGTATTGCCTCTGCGGCGCCCACATCGATAAGTATTCCCCGTTTGTCTCTCTTCTCTACTTTACCCACCATGATATTATTTTCTTTGTCTGCATATTCGTCGAAAAGATTGCCTCTTTCGGCTTCACGTATTTTCTGGACAATCATCTGCTTAGCCGTCTGTGCAGCAATACGGCCAAACTTCATCGGATCCGCTTCAAACTCTACAATATCGCCTATCGAATATTTCTTGTTCAATCTACGGGCATCTTCAAGCGAAATCTGAGTGTCATCGTCAACCACTTCCTCAACAACATCCTTGAGGGAGCACACCTTAAACGCGCCGGTCTTTCTGTCTACCTGCGCTTCTACGTTGCAGTTCTGGCCGAAATTTTTCTTATACGCCGTGGCAAGTGCGGTCTCCAACGCCTCGCACATTACTTCCTTTTTTATGTTCTTTTCCGCCTCCAGCGCTTCCAGCGCCTCCATAAGTTCACTCATTTTCAGTCATTCTCACCTTTCTTTGTATTTATAGCTTAACGGCAAGCCTGGCTACCGCCACCTTGCCTTTTTCTATTCTGAGCGTTTCTTCTCCGCGTTTTAAGGTTATAAGCCCGTGGTCATAGCCAAGCAAATTTCCCTCAAGCATTTTTGAGCCTTCAAACGGGGCAAACAGTTTAAGCTCCACATCGTGCCCTATAACCTTTTCAAAATGCCAGTCTCGTGAAAGCTTTCTGTCAAGTCCCGGCGAAGAAACTTCAAATATATATGCTTCTCCTATCGGGTCAAGCGCGTCCAGCTGCGGGTCGATAAGCCTGCTCACGTTTTCGCAGTCCTCTATGTTAACTCCGCCTTCACGATCAATATAAAGCCTAAGATAATTATCTTGACCTTCTCTTTTATATTCCGTTTCGTACACGTATATCCCCATAGGCTCGCACACATCCCGCGCAAGCAGTTCCAGGTCTCTTTCTATTTTTGACATGCAAAAACACCTCTCAATAAACAGTAAAGAGCGGGCAACAACCCACTCTTACCTAAACTTACCATGCTCACGCTGAGTATTATAACACGCCTTTAGGCAAATTGCAAGACTTTTTTTAAGTTTATATTGAAAAAGGTTGAAAATACATGTACAATAGCTTAAAAAGGGGGGCTGCAGATGCGCTTGGACAAACTTGTTGCCGATATGTGCGGCGTTGCGAGAGCTGAAGCCAAAACAATAATTAAGGCCGGGCGAATAAGCTGCGGCGGCAAAAAAATTACCGATTTCTCCCAGAACGTATCTGAAAAAAGCGAATTTGAGTTTGACGGCAATCCTGTCGTCTACGAAAGATGCGTCTATATAATGATGAACAAACCCGCCGGCGTCGTCTGCGCGACTGAAGACAGCAAGCATCAAACTGTACTCGACCTTTTGGGGGAGCGCTACAAAAGGAGGAGACTTTTCCCTGTCGGCAGGCTGGATATCGACACAACCGGGCTGCTAATCCTGACCAATGACGGACCTACCGCGCACTATGCGCTGTCGCCAAAACGCGGTCATGAAAAGACATATATAGTCAATGCGCGCAGTCCGCTTTCCGAAACAGATAGAAAACTTCTTGAAAACGGGGTAGACATAGGCGGTCTTATAACACGTCCGGCAACAGTTTTGCGTTTGAGAGAAACAGAGTTTTCCGTCACAATTACGGAAGGGAAATTCCATCAAATAAAAAAAATGTTTGAAAAAGTCGGCAACCGTGTTGAAGCTCTTAAAAGGGTATCTTTTTGCGGCATTACTCTTGATGACGAACTCAGCGAAGGACAGTTTAGACCGCTTAATAAACAGGAGATTTCATGCTTAACACAAACTATACAATAGTAACAAATTTATATTTGAAATTTTGTGTAATTGGCGAATTCCTTTTGCCGCGCAGCTTGTGCTATACTAAGTTAACGGATATTTTTGTCCTTTGAAATTTAAGGAGGTATAATAATAATGGCAAGTTTGAGCTTACAACACATCTACAAAAAGTATCCCGGCGGAGTTACCGCGGTAAGCGATTTTAATCTCGAAATTAAGGATAAGGAGTTTGTTATTCTCGTCGGTCCTTCCGGTTGCGGTAAATCTACGACACTTCGTATGATAGCGGGTCTCGAGGAAATTACAGAGGGTGAGCTTTACATAGGCGACCGTCTCGTAAACGACGTGGCGCCCAAAGACAGAGACATCGCAATGGTGTTCCAAAACTACGCTCTCTATCCTCATATGACGGTGTTTGAGAACATGGCGTTTGGATTGAAACTTCGCAAAACACCTAAGGACGAAATTCGCAAGAGAGTTCAGGAAGCCGCTCGTATTCTTGATATTGAGCATCTCCTTGAGAGAAAGCCAAAGGCTCTTTCCGGCGGTCAGCGCCAGCGTGTTGCTCTCGGTCGTGCTATTGTTCGCGAACCCAAGGTTTTCCTTATGGATGAGCCGCTGTCCAACCTGGACGCCAAGCTGCGTGTACAGATGAGAACGGAAATTACTAAGCTCCATCAGAGATTGCAGACAACATTTATATACGTAACGCACGATCAGACTGAGGCTATGACAATGGGTACGAGAATCGTTGTTATGAAAGACGGATTCATCCAGCAGGTTGATGATCCGCAGATTCTCTACAACTCTCCTGTAAATATGTTTGTCGCCGGCTTTATCGGCAGTCCTCAGATGAATTTCTGCACTGCGAAGGTTATAAAACAGGACGGCGATACTTACCTTGAGTTCGGAATTAGAAACCGCGTTAAGCTTTCCGCAAAAAAGGCCGCCAAATTTGGAAGCGAATATGACGATAAAGAAGTCATCATGGGCATCCGTCCCGAGGACATGTATGATGATGATGAGTCTCTTGCCAAGTTTCCCGACAGCATCGTAACAGCCACAGTAGACGTTACAGAGCTGATGGGCGCGGAAACATATCTTTTCCTTACGATTGACGACATTGCGTTTACAGCTCGCGTTAAGCCCACCTCCACAGCGAGAAGGACAGATGTCATTAAGGTAGCTTTTGACCCTGATAAAGTACATGCCTTTGACAAGGAAACAGAAAGAGTTATCACTAACTAAACTAAAAGTTAAAACACACCGAGACAGGCTAAGAAGAGCTGTCTCGGTGTGTTTTTTAGTTTTGCCTGCATATCGGCGCACGCATAAAAATATTATTTTGAAATTCTTCTGCCAAACATTCGGATTTCGCCCAAGTCAAAGCATATTGGCCAATCCGCTGTTTTTTGCATATGCACTTTAATATATCTGTAAGGCTCACTGCTCTTTGATGTCAAAAACTGCATACCGCACATTTTTTTCGTCATGTCAGTAAGAGCAGTCCAGCTCTTGCCATCGTTTGAGGCGGAAAACATCACATTGGCCGCTCGGGAAGGGAATCCGCTTCTTTCCCCAACCGCAAATCTTTCGGCGCAAAACGCAAAACCATCTCCAAAGTCAAACTTCACGGCACGCTCGTCATCATAAATACTCGTGAATGTCAAATTGCTGGAGTCAGTATATTTTGAAATATCACTGCCAACGCTTGAGGTACACACTTTGTCAAACGCTATGCTGCCATCATCAAGACGCGGGTTAAGTGGCCTGAGTGATTTTACTGCCGCCCACACCTGAGCCGCGTCGCCGCACCGCATTGCTTCTTTCAAGCTTTGAAGCGATTTCTGTTCGTACTCTTCATTTTCATCATAGCCGCGGAGAGCAAAAGCGAAGGCATCATCATCAGAAGTAAAAATGTGAATATTCTCTTTTACCACTTTGTTTCTTCCGCTTATCTTCAAAACGCGGTATTCTGTAATATCTTGTCTGCGCTCTCCTTTTCTCATGTAATCTGCCTCAGTCTGAGGAAGTTCCATGTCCGAGAGTTTGCGCAAGGAAAAGAACTCCGTTCTTTTTGCACCGAGGCTATCTATCTCCATCTTGCACAGTCCTTTCGGGAGTTTGAACACAAACGCCTGCGCTATCCCCTTTGTATCGCATAAATACTCTGTCCCAAACAGTGTGTGCCCCTCAGCATCAAACAGCGTTATCCTTGCCACGCCGTCTGAACAGGCGCTGATTTCAAATACTCCTCCGTCGCTTTGGAAGCAGAAACTCTGCCGGCATTCATCTATCTTTGCCAAAACCGCACCGCGCTGCTTTTTCGCCGCTAAAGAAAGTGCGCAAGAAACGTTTGCAAAACATGACAGGTCATAATCCGACTCATATATTTCAACGACCGGAGCAAGAACACGACGCGCCTTATTTTCGTCAGGCGCGCTAAAAGGCGTACAGGCGGAAATCCAAAAATCAAATGCGTAATTGTGCAGTGTTTCTATGAATTCGCCGCTCCTTGCGCGTTGTACATGAAACGGTAAAAACTCCTCATACGCCTTTTTAATATAGCAGTATTCCTCTTTTTCCAAAAGGTCTTTAGGACATGCAAAATATGCGGCCGCAACTCCGTTCATGATTAGATTCCCGCGTCCGGAAAAGCTCGGCGCCATGTACAGGACATTTCCCTCTCTCGAATAGTATGCCTTAACATACTCGTCAAGCTGTGCATCAGCAGCGATGTTTCTCTCGCTCTCGGTTTCAGCGTATGTCGGAAACCATTTGATGTCATGCCCGAGATTGTATTGCATATAAAGCGCAGCGCACTTAAACAGCCTGTCGTCCAAAAAACGTGACGGAGGCACGCCTTGCTTTGATACTTGACCGGTTACGGAATCCACCAGTGTACCCTGCAATTCCATTGTCCGAGTCATCATCAAAAGGTTATCGATATTGCCGGCCGCATGCGGCTGGTCGCGACCCATCTCAACAAGCTGCAAATTCGCCTCCGGCTCTACTATGCGCATCTGCGAAGCAATGGCGCCGCTTCTTGCCCACGAATTTGAAGAAGCGTTTACCATGCTCCATTCTACCATTTGCTCGTAAAGAGCCCTGTCGTCCGTCAGTACGGCATGCGCCAAAACGCCTATTATAGCGTAAGTGTGCTGATTCATGAAATAACCGTTGTAGTACAGCGCTTTATGGCATATAGGAGCAGTACAATTTTCCGCAACGGCCGCAACAAGCGTTTCTCCCGTTACAGTACGCAGTATGTCCAGCGCAGCGCAAAGCGTGTAGACATACTTTCCAAGCTTGATATGGCAGTCGCAAAACGGTTTCGGGAAAAAGTTTTTCACAGCGGCATAATGCTCAAAAATTGCAAGAGGTATCTTCAAATACGCGTCATCACCACTAACGGCATATATGACGGCATGCGTCCATGCGCACTGCGCATCCTGCGCAAAAAGATATATCTCATCATCATTTGTAATACGCTCTACCATGGCGAGTTTTTTGTCAAGACGCGAATATGTGGTTCGCCTTAGTCCCTCAAAATAGTCTGCCCACGGAGAAATCCCCTTCAATATCGCATCACGACACGTTTTAAGCGTAGCGGCTGTACAGCCGATACCCGGGTGAGTGAAACCTGTTTTTGAAACCGTGCGCTTAATATTGGTCTCGCCTTTTACTATCGTTTCCATACATGCTTCTCCTCATTGCACGAAATTATACGCTTACAAATCTATGCCGTCTTCACGAAGCAGCAACACAGCTTTTGTAAAATAGTAGTCGCCGTAGATTATATTCATATGCCCCTTGCTTGTGTGAAAACTCTCGCTGCCCTTAAGTATCATCGAATCGGTCTCAAGGTTCCAATCGCCACAGAGCGCGTCTGTTGTTTTAATGAGGCGAATCGCGCCGTCTATGTATATCTTCTTTTCTTCTTTAGGGACATGCCGCGCTATCTCAATCATACCGCAAGCCGCAATGCTGCCGGCGGTTGTATCGTACAACTCCGAACCCGCAGGCGCGCGAAAATCACTGAGCGGTACACTACCCTCCGGTACATTGGCAAGGAAATATGCGGCCACACGTTTTGCGGTATCCAAATATTCAGTCTTCTTTGTCCATGTATAGCTCTGCGCAAACCCGCATATTGCCCATGCCTGGCCTCTGCTCCACGATGAATTTTCTCCATATCCCTGACCGGGCGGCGTTTCAAGTACGCTCCCGTCAGGAGCATGTACAACAATATGGTGTACGCTTCCATCGCCCCGTACATGGTCACGCATTGTCATGTCCGCATGCGCCATAGCGATTTGCGCGTATCTGTCGTCTTTGATTTGCTCGCTCGCCCAATAGAGAAGCGGTATATTCATCATGCAGTCAATAATCGACCATGTAACTTTGTCTTCATTCCATGCGCGTATAAATCCGCCGCGGAGATTAAATCTGCCCGCAAGCAGGTTTGCTGCGTAGAGAGTGCGCACTTTTGCCTCCTCGGAGCCTGTAAAGGCAAAATCCTTGCCGCAGGAGAGATACCACATAAAGCCTACATCGTGATGCAATCCGTCATATTTCACAAACGCTTTGTCAAGCAGCTGCTGCGCCCGCCTTGCGGTTATAAGATATTCTTCGTTCTTCTCGGCGTTATACATTTCCCACATCAGCGCACTCCAAAAACCGTTAGTCCACCACGTTATGTCAGTTTTTGCCTTATCATCATGAACCCCGCCTATTGTTGTATATGGGATTTTATCCCTCGAACGAATTGCAGTCTTTTCACATTTCGCGCATATTTTGCTGTATATCTCTCCCATATTGTCAGCTCTCCTTGTCTTTATCTGTATAATTCTTGATTCTCTCTCGATGCTCGGCATACATTTTCTTGTATTTTGACGGCGGAATTCCGCTCTGCCGCGTAAACGCCTTGGTAAATTCTACTGTGCTGTCATAGCCAACGGAATCAGCTACCTCACGTATCATTAGACCGCCGTTCTGGAGCAAGCTCCTGGCCACGTCCATATGATAGTTAAGAATATACTGCTTTGGCGCAAGCGACACTTTCGCCTTAAACAGTCGCGTGAAATAACTCCTATTCAGGCTCAGGTGCTTTGCAACCTCCTCCACCGTAGTACGGTGTGACACGCGCGCATGTATGTAGTTTTTAGCCCTTTCAACATACATGTCCGCGGGACTCGTGGGCTGTTTATCATTTTTTACCATTGTAGCAGCGAAGCGCCAAAACATACTCGTCAGCTTATATGATGTCATTTCTCCCGTGTTTACCAAATCTTTAAGCGCATTTCCGCATTCAAACGGCTCATCGTCCGAAAAAATCGGATTGGCGGGCGAAAGATTCGACCTTTGGACAAATTCTTCCGCCTTGTTGCCGTAAAATTCAATCCAGTAGTAGAGAAACGGATCGTCCTTATCGGCAACATATGTTGTAAGCTGACCCGGAAAAATCAAAAATGCTTGATTGCGTTTTACGTCAAATCGCCTCCCATCCGCCTCAAGGTAGCCGCATCCCTCATAAACATAGTGCAAAAGATAAGTCGGCCTGATAAAATATCTTGACGCAAATAAGGGTTCACACATTCTTCTGCCGTACTGCACAATATTAAAATCGGTGTTGTCGCGTACATTGTTTATAAAATTCGCGTAATTCATTCTAATCTCACCAACCCTTCGCAACACGGCTTCATTGTCGCAAAGCTTTCCCAAAGCATAACGTAGACATCCGCATCATGGTCATACATTTGACTTATGTCAATATCTGTTAATCCATCGCAGATAAACTCCGCACTCTCCGTTCTGACCAGACTGTTCCCTTCAAATGAGGACACTATGAGTATGCACTGCTCACTCGATTGACTTGAAACCGTTATAGTTTCAAAAGCGTCATCTGCGTACATTGTTATACTCCCGCTTGCGACACACTTGAGATTTGAAATGCTAAACTGCCGCTGTGCGCTTCCCTGACCGCCTCTTACACAGATTTTGTCTATCTCGCTTACCGCCGCTGTCCGCAGCGCGTAGTCTGCGGCCAGGCACACATCGTCCACGTAAATTGAAAATCGCGAGCTCTGTGTATCGGCAACTATTTTTACGTGATAAGCAACATTTTTGGTATATGGAATATCGCTGTCCCTGCCATATGCGGCAGAATCGCCGTTATAAGCGTCAAACAAGCCTTCAGTTGTAAGGCGTGTTGCAATCGCCAAATCGCTCCATGCCGTGGGCGTTACACCGCTCCCCACAAGTCCTACTACCGCGTCTATGTTGTCTGCAAACGCGGTTATGTCATACTCTATTGTGACAATGCCGCTGTATGCCTGATCAAGCATTACCGTGGTAAAATCACCTCCGGAGTATATTTCGTCATACTCCGTGTACTGCGTTACCTCCATGCTCTCAGCATAAAAATCCATAGAATCTGCACTTGCGCCGCCGAGGAAAGCAAATTTCGCTATATTGCTCACATCTCCCGCACTTGTGCGGAACGCGTAGTTTTGGGCAATCAGCATATCGTCTGCCCACGCGCTGTATCTTTGATTGTAAATATCAATTGAAAGCTTGATGTGATGCGTACTTTTCGCCGAGTACGCCACACGGTTTGCATATTCATATTTTGATGCATTATACGCATCAAAATATCCGCCTGTGTTAAAGCGCAGCAGGATACTGTAATCTGTCCACGCCGCAGGAGATGCGGCGGACGAACTAAACGCCATAACCCCGTCCGTCAGGGCAGCTGCCGAAACATCGAACTCAATCGTAACATCGCCGCGATATGCTTCCGCAAGGTCCTGTGTCATAAATATTCCCGAAGCTGTGCTGTGGGAGAAGATGCGCCCTGCGCTCTGTGCCGTGTTTTCACTGTATTCGCCGACAAGTCGCACCTCGGAAAGAGACGTGCCGTAAAATCTCACATAGCGGTAAATTCCGTTGTCAGGCGCAACCCATGTCAGGGCATCGTTTGATACTTCAATATATGCGGACGCGTCATTCAAAATAATTTGTGTAAACATCGCTCCGCGATTGTCGCCGAAATCAGCCATCAGCCATCCGCCGCTCGTGCCGTTTGCATGCTTAAGCGTTGCCTGCGTGGAAGTATTGTTATCTATCAGTTTCTTATACTCCTCCAATGCCGCAGCAGCGCTCATGCCGTTTGAAGTGGAAAATACTGCGGTACTGACAAGGTCCACAACTTCTGTGCCGTCGTCCAATACAACAAACTTATCAAGCAGGAACAGTCCCTCGTCCGCAGCTATAAGTGAATGCAGAGCCGCATAAAAAGCATCGCTTGTCATCGACATCGCAGACTCTTCGCTTGCCGCACGATAGGCCGCATTAAACGCCGCAAGCGTATCAGATGAGTAGCGTTTAGCCGGGTCGTAATTTTTAATCAGCTTTGAACACAACGTCTCAAAGGATGCACAGAACACTGCGTCCTCACGATATGTTCGAGAGGTTTCACCGTCCGAGACGGTAAGCAAGAGATAGCTGCTCTTACCATCGTCTTCATCGCTTAAAGAAATGGTAGCCGCGCTCTCTCCGAGAGTTGCGGGCATTTTACCGCCTATTTCCACACTACCTGAAGCGGTGAACGTGAGCTGGGTTTGAGCGCTGCAAATATATTTTTCACTGCCGTTTTCAAATACCTGCGGCACATATGTCAGATTTTCTATCGAAGGCAGCGTGTCGGAGGCGAATTCAATGTAATCGATATCTACGCTTCCTTCGCCTATCCGCGCAAAATTAATGCGCTCTCCGCCTGAAATCGCGCTGCGTACTACGCTGAATGTACGCCACTGCCCCTGTGTATTGGGCAAGTGATACACTGCGAATACGCTGCCTCTGGAAATATGTCGGTTTATAAGCTCTACAGTCGTATCCGAATATGTGCGCACACGAATCGAAACGTTGTCCGAACTCGGCAAAAACCCTATGTTCCACGCAAAGACAGTGTTTTCATCTGCCTCAATATATCTGATATCGTCCTCTTCCAATACCTTTGCCGCCCCGCAATCAACCACGCCAAGGCTATTTTCAAGATGGAAGCGGGAAGATGTGTTAACGCTTCGCTCGTCCACGGCCTGATAATAAGAACCTCCCATCGCCTCATCACCGGTGAACAGGAGTGTGCCAAAGCCGAGAAATTCGAGGCTGTTTCCCTCCGGAATGGCCGTTTCATACGCCTGCGCCATATATTTAATTTCTTCTCCGCTCATGTCGCTTTTTGCATAATACTTATAATAGTTATATATTATGCCTATTGAAGGGTACAGCAGCCCTCGATTGGTATCGTTTATACTGGTGTACATCGTATATGAGGACGTTTGATTGCACCACGCGGGAACGTAATCCACGCTGCCGCCCAGATTGTACTTTGAAATCAGGTTCGCTCCGCAAAGCAGACGGTGGTCCAGAAATTCAAATACGTCCACAGCGTCGGCCGCATCAGAAACAGCTCCGGTCACTTTATCTACCTTTGTATTCTGATTCACTGCCGTCATCGCAAGCGTCGCAAGTGCGCCGATGTCTCCGTACGCATGTCCCTGGTCACGCCCCATTTCAACATGCTGTATAATGGGTTCTGTCAAAACCTCGCCGGTTAAGTCGTTTTTCTCCATGAGGCGTATAACATTTTTTATTGAACCGCTTCGATAGTTATCATAAATGCTGTTAACCGTAGTGCGTTCCACTGCTTTAGCATAATCTGAGACATCGTTTCTCCAAATTGCACTGGCCATGAAAGCCATGTTATTTATACCGTGCTGATTCATAAAGTGCCACCAGCGGTTGTATTTATCATATGTAAGATTAAGGAATGAATCTATCGCCGCCGTGTCGGCCGCCGTCCACACATTTTCCGCACACTGCCCAAAACGTGTGCCATCGTAGTCGCTGTAGCGCAATATCTCAGCAGCCAAGGCAAACTTGTACATCGCCGTACCAAAATATATCTGCTCGTCTGAAAGCGACGATATCGTTTCCATTTTAGACCAATTTCTCAAAATATAAAGCACATTCGAGCGATAGGTATCATTTCCGGTTATATACCACATAATAGCCTGTTTAACGGCAGTGCCGCTGTCAATGCGGGCAAGCACGCCCACATGGTCATCCTTATACGCAACATTTACGTATCGAGACGTTCCGCCGTCACCATAGTGAATGCGCGGGGTTGTTGAGCATCTTGAGTCTGACGCAAAGGAGCGATACGCTGTATACCATGGTTCATCACCTGCATGTACATGTGCGCGCATACGGTCCAATTCTGTTTTTGTAAGCGTAATTCCCGGATGTATAAATCCCGACTCTGCATCTGTTACTTCAACAACACCTGTCTTTGCCGCGCTGATGTTGTTCTTAAGATAATCGGTTTTGGCTTTCCGCTCCGCGTTACCGTAGTAAATCACAATCTCATTGCTGCCATCGGCGCACAGCACGCTCTTCTCATAAATTTCACAAAGATAGTATGTCTCAGTGTCAAAGACAATTTCCGCGGGCATTTGCGAAAGCGAAACCTTGTACTCCTGCCCGACGAACGCACCTTTTACTTCCTGCGGCGCAATCTCAACGCCGCTGTCGCGGTCCTTAAAGAGTACCGAAACACTCGTTGGCGCTGCGTAGTCCACCTCTAAATAGGGCGCGTCCTGCGCTGCAAGTGAAAATGATGCCTCGCCGGATGGCATCATGAGCCGCAGCACTAACTTATCCTCCGCAGCAAGAAATGCCTCCCGCACATCGATTGTAATCCAACTTACAGACTCTGACGCCATCTCTTCCTCAGACCAAAACGCCGCTTCATAGGAATAGTCTCCGTTTTTCGCGGCAAAATCAGCCTCGTCCATTGTCCCGAGAGCATAGGTCTGCGCCATGTTTTCCGTCTCATAAGCCGCCATGCGCGCCCATTGCATACCCGAATGCGATGCCGATGTTATTTTCAGTCTGAGCTTTGCCGCACTCACATTCTCGCGCGAAACTGAATCCGGTATCTCAAATCCAACTGCGGCAGCCCTGGCAATTAAAGCCGACAACTGGGACGTTGCCGTATCTTTATACACATATGGAGCATTCAGCGCCGAAGCTGTCTCAGATACGTTTTTCGCAGACACTATGGCTTCCTCTCCATCATATCCTCCGCTGTACCCCGCACCGGAAGCAATGATGGCTATTGAGGAGCGTTTAGTATACGTAACGATAATCTTTTGAGGCAAGGTCGATATCAGAACAGTTGCCTCGTTGTCCGCGTCCCTCGCATAGACGCTGTCGCCGACGGCAATACTATTCGGGGCGTACGGGGTCAAAACCAGCCCGTCACCAATGGAGCATGTAAAAAGGAAGCTGCTTTGACGTATCGCTGCGCCGTTTTGGTCAACGCAGGCAATTTCCACACCGTTAAAATCTTCCCTGCTGCATTCGACTTCTACACTGTATTCCCCGTTTTGTGCAAGAGAAATATCCGCTGTAAATGTGCATGAAGACGTTGGAGTATACATATACACACCGTCCGTTGAAACACTCCTGGCGGAAAAGGTTATCGTCTCGCCGGCTGCAGCGCTGATACTTTCTACCCTTTCATATACCGTTTCGCCCTGATATGTATAATTTATACTGACTGTCACATTAGAGCAAAGAGCTGCAATCTCCTCTTGTGAAAGCGCGGCATTGTATATCCTGAAATCTGAAATTGTTCCGGCGTAACCTTCATTCCATTTGGAATAACCTATCGCCGCCAGTCCCTCACGTCCGGATATGGGTCCGTAATCAAATGCCTCTTTAATCGTTACGCTATCGTCACTCTCTCCCTTGTATATCCCGTCAACATAGAGCTTTGTCTGTGTTCCTGAAATAACGGCGGCCACATGGTGTACACGAGTGGCGTCATACACTCCGCCGAATGTTGTTCCGCTGTTTGCGCCTGTCTGCTTTTCAACGCGAATACTGCCGTTCGAGTACTGTATAATGCCGACATAGTGGCGCATATGCCACGAATTTGCCGCCACATAATAATTTGAAATATAAATCGGCCAGTTGGGACTGTTGGAAGCTTGCGAAAAAAAGGCAATCGTCATTTCGTCGCAGTTCCGAAGTCCTTTTTGCGCATTTTCGATAAGGTCTTGCGGCAGCTCCAAATAGCTTCCGTTAGAAAGCGACATCGTCCCGTTTTCTACAAGCACGCCGGTTTGGTCGGAAGAATTATCTACAACCGTCGCATCAAAACCATTCCCGCTCTGGTCGCAAACCTTACCGTTTTGTATACTCGTGAAATCATAGTGCAGTAAAAGCGCAGTTTCCGGCGATGCCTGCGTAAAAGGCGCAAAAAACCACAAAAGCATTGTTATAGCAGCAAATAAACATACCGCCTTTTTCATCACGAACACTCCTCTGCAGTTCACATTGTGTTTCTATTATACACCTGGCTTGCTTTGCAGTAAACTGTTTTTTGTTAACTGTTGTTACTAAAATGTGACATTCATTTATGTTTATTTCACAAAAGAGAACCACCTGCACATCTCTTGACAGGCGGTTCTGTATGGCTTTGCTGTTCAATTTGCGAAGCTGAGACTGTTGAGCAAGCTTGCATCTGAGGTGATTTCGCTATTTTTGATTCCTAAACTCCCGTATACCCCTGTACGCAGCTCTAAGCGCAGCGGATAGAGTTATTGAGCCTTTGTATTGTCTGAAATTTTTGAGTGTAATCAGCGTTATGTACGGATAGGCCTTTATGCCTCCTATAGCATAGAGCAATGCGCCCTTATCGGAAAAATATTTTTCGTCATAGCCCTTAAACCAAGAAGACTCGCTCATGTCCACACTGCAAAGAACATTAGGAGAGGCGTATACTCGCATACCTTTTTTTATACAGTCAGATATAAATATGCTGTCCTCGCCCGCGCTGTATAGCGCGCCGCCGCCGAAAAGCAAGGAAAACGCAATGTTAGCGCGCAGCAGCGCTTCTCTTCTCACCGCAAACCGGACCGCTCCATATCTTAAGCAGTTGTGAAACCTTATCCTGTGGCGCTTAGTAATAGTATGTTCAAAGCGCTGAGAACCGAATGCTCTGATGTTAAAAACAATCATATCGGCGCTGCGCTGCGCTTCAAATTCCCGAAGCACCATATCTTTGTAGCCGTCTTCATAGCGTATATCCTCATCTGCAAATAGCAGTATGTCTCCGCTTGCATGCAGCAGTGCGCAGTTTCTGCTCCGTCCTATTCCACGCTCGTTATGCGAATACATGCGCACCTTGCAGCCGCGTATGTTCGTTTCTTCATATTCCTCCCTGTCGCACTGGTTTATTATAACGGCGTCCGAATCAATATTCATTTCGCGCTGCAATTTCATATCTTTCTGATGCATAGCGGAGCAAAGCACTTCTATTTTCATTTTAATAACCATGGCTCCCGCAAAAGCGTAAGCTTCCTTTCTTTCAAATTGAAAGTTGAATCAGGCGGGGAAAAGCCTTTCAAATTCCGTTGCCGCCTGCAAGTTGTCAAACACTTTATGCGAACGGTGCTTAGGACTTTTTCGCACAATAGCATCTTGTAACGCCGATTCTATGCCCTCCGCCGTGTTTTCACAAACTAAGCCGCATCCTCGCTTTTCCACAAGCTCTCTCGCGCTTGTAGTGTCAGTCGTGAGTATAGGCAGCGAAAAAAACTCGGCCTCACCATAAACCATCGGCGCCGCCTCGTTATAGGAAGGCACCAGCAATAAATCCGCCTTTTTGAAATACGGGTAAGGGTTTCTTTTCTGACCGTGCAGTATCACAGTGTTTTCAAGATTCAACTTCTCTATGGTCTTCAGCGCCTCGTCGCGCTGCACACCATCTCCCACAATATGCCATACAAAACTGTGGTTCTCGCGCAAGCGGGCGATAATCGGCAGCATGCGCAATATTCCTTTTTCCTCGCTTATCCGCGCAACAGTGAGGACATTAAATGTATCCGGCAGTTCCGCCTCGTATTCCTCTCCCAGCTGCCTAAGTTCATCGAAATTGTAACAGTTATGCACGGCAAAAACTCTCCCTGCCATATCCGGCACAACCTCAAGAAATCTTTCTCGACAGCTTGTACTGCAGGCAGCAATCGCATCAAGTCTGCGGCAAATTTCTATATTGTAGCGACAGTTGCCCTCGTAATTTTTATAGTCACAGTGTATGAATCCCACTTTTTTTTCAGCACGTACACAGTTTAGCACGACTTCGTTGCATCCGCCGTAAAAGAGCTTTGGCGAAGCGTTTTGCATGAAAGAAACGGCATAATCAAACAACTCGTCCATCTTATAGCTTCTTGTGAGCAGGAAGAATGGAAGCCTGGTCGAAAACACCTTTGTCCAAAGCGCGCAAAGCGTTCTTAGCGCAAAGACATAAAATCCGGCCTTTTTCGCCTCAGATTGTGACATGCCCATAATTCGCATACGGCGCGGCGGTTCAATAATCCGTACGTTCGGCGGCAGGGTATCCATAAGTTCACCACAGCGCGACAGCAGCAAAAGAGTAATGTCATACTTGTCTCTTACCTGCCAGAGCAGATTGACAAGCGATTTCTGGATTCCGCCGATAGCAAGATTATTGTTTACAATAAGAAGTTTTTTTGTCAAATCATTCACCTCTTAACACAACCTTTAGAATCTCAGGTGTGTTAAATACGCGCGGAAAAGCATCGTCTTGCCCCAGTCCGCCCGATACAAGCATAATCGAACTTCCGGCTGCATATTCACCGCGCACGTACTTCGTATTTCCAATATGCTGCATTAAAATATAGTCCCTGATTTTCGGAAGATTTATATAGCCCCCGTGAGTATGACCTGCAAGTACAACGTCAAACGCATATTTTGCTACCGTGTCAAAATAATTGGCACGGTGAAAAAGCAGCACCGTAAAATCATCGCCGCATGCCTTTTGCAGCTTTTCAAGCTTCTCTTCCATCTTGTAAAACTGCTGTGTCATGGTGAAATCCGAATACTGCAAATCTCGATAGCCGGCTACAACAATTCTATCCTCGCCGCGAACAATCTCCGCCGTTTCGTCGTTGAGCACATTGACCAAAGCTTTCCGCGCCACATCTCCGGCAGTAATTTGCTCTCCGTCAATACTCCAAAGCTCATGGTTGCCATATGCATAATACACATCACACAAGGCGCGCAGTTTTGTGCACAAACATTCAAAATTCGCATAGTCGGTCGTATCCATATTAATCATATCGCCGCCGAGTAAAATCAAATCCGGCTCTATCGATTCAGTAATGGAAACAATTTTTTCCACATCTGCGCGGTCATGGCTGTCGGAAATGAACGCAATAGTGAAGCCGTTAAACGAAGCAGGAAGCCTCTCGTTTATAATTGTATATTCACTTACAACTACGCGTTCGCTGTCCCAGAATACATATACTACGGTAAAAACTGCGACTGTCAAAAATATGGCAGCCGCAATTCCCAATACCCTAAGAACCTTCATCAAGTTATTCCTCTTCCGACAGGGTTTTTAAGTCTTTATATCTGCACACCACTTCATACGTTATTGCCGCCAGACAAGCCACGACAAAACTGAGCATAAAAATGATGGCAAGGTAGAGTCTTATGCTCACATTCTTATACACTTTTACACCGGAAAGGAAAGTAATATGCTGACTTGAAACATATGAATTGTAATCGTTGATGGTTTCGTTTGTCACATCGTAGAGCGACGAAAGATTATTTCTGATTGTTTCGATATTGGCCTCTACCTTCTTTGTTATCGCTGCCGAGTCCACATCGGCTCCAATGGGAGCTTGGAAGATATTTATAATCTCTTCACAACGCTGTGAATCAATCATGTTGTTGTTCGCGGTAACAAGATAGTCCACATAGCTGTTTATAAGCTCGTCGTATGTCGCTCTGCGGTTGCGCGCAACGCTGTCGCGATCATAGTACCATATCTCATCCGTGCGGTCTATATCATCGTCATTCTGTGCACTGCCCGCAAAATTGTAAGAATTCGGTATCTCAATGTTGCCCTCGACAAAGTTGTTCATGATACCATGAGTCATCTCTGCCTGTTCGCGGTTATTCTGTGCCGAAAGATTCAGGTTGTCGCGGCGGCTCATATATTTCTTTATAAGCACTTCTTTGTTTCTGGTTACTTGACCATTGTATATGTCGGCAAAAAGCTCCGGAACATCACAGTTTGCAAGACGGTTATATTCCTTGATTATGTCGGAAAATGTCAGCCCCGTTGACGGCGAACGATAGCTGCTCCCCGCATCTTGAAGCGAAGCGAGCTTATTTGTTATCGTTGTTATGTTATCTTCAATAATCTCCGCAATTTCCAAATAATCATGCGCGCCGATTTGTATATCATAGTCAGATTCGTTTATCCATGCCTGATTGATATAGTTATTGCAGTAAAATTCTATATAGTTAGACATTACCGCATCAAGAATATCTCTGACCGAGCCTATCGAGAGTCCCATGGAATCTTTGTACGTAACAGAAAAATTTACAGGATAGTAGTTGTATTCTTCGCCTGCTTTAATCTTTGCGCTGTTAATCTCATCCACATAGGCGGGAATTACCGGCGAAACACTCAGAGATGAACGAACCCTGTCTACGTTAGCGCCTATGGAAAGCTCCCGCAGGGCCTGTGTAATAATGTTCGGCGAAATAATCTCGCTCGAATCAAATTCATTGCCGTCCGGAGTTTTACCTTCCTGCATTGAAGCGTCCTCATAGTGAATTATCACAGACGAGCTATAGCTCTGACGCCGCTGCAGCAAAAAGTATGACCCTGCCAAGCATACCGCTACAAACACGGCAATCGCCCATTTCCACTTATTAAGAAATCTGAATACATCCCAAATAGATATAATCATCTTACTCGTCGCCTCCTTTCGTACTCGTCCATCCCGAAAGGCTTATCTTTGGCACGCGCCTCTTGATTTTGGGCAAAATAAACATTTCAAACAAAAGGAAGACGACTCCTAACATAATCCCCAGCATGAAAAGTTTAATCATATACGAAATTTTTATAGCGGAGATAGTTGACTTCTCAGGCAGCTTAAAGTTAAGATAATTTTTCGTCTTGTATTCTACGTAGTCTGCATCGGTCTCTCTTGCTATTTGCGAAATCTCATTTAGGCGTGAATTTATGTCCACGACCATGGCATCCGCAACTGAAAGCTCATACGCCTGTGCCTCTGGAGTTTTCATCGCGGGTCTATAGGTGACAAAACGATCGATAAGATATGCAAACTTATCCATGCCTTTTTTAATTTCTGCCGCCTTTACGCCGCGCTCATAAGCATCGTCCGCCAGATAATCAAGTCCGGTCTTGGTCTTATTCATGTAGAAATCCTTATTCATATCCACCGTGGGGATAAAGACAACGCCCGTAATATTCGGGTTGTATATGTTCATCGCCTCTTCGGTAATGGTTTTTGCCGTACTCAACTTCTCATAGTTTTTCTCGCGTGTATCGTAGATATACGTGAGTTTATTCACGTAGCTGTCATTATCTGTAGAAACAGCCGAAATTGTTACATACGCATTGAACCTTGACAGTTCTATGTCGTTGAGATTGCGAAGCATTTCAATAACGTTTCCAAAGGTTTCACCTGTTGTAGACGAGCGAAACGCATCGTTCTCGCTTTGATGCTTGCTCAAATATGACATCATCGAGCCGATTTTGTCACTGAAAACATCTACCAGTTCAAGATAGTCATAACGCGACAAGTCTAACGGTTCAAAAATAAGCACTGTATCCTTTTCAGTATAATTCTCGTAAAAGTGCTCTGTGTACGCTTCGGAAAGCGCCGTAAGAAAATCAGCGACCTCATTGCGCTGGAACTTGTTTTTCTGCGAATACGATATGACAAATTCGCTCGGAATATATTTATAGCTGTTGCCTTCGTTGATTGCTCCGGTGACCCTGTCTAAAACATTTGAGGGCATCTTTGTATCAATATCCACCCTGTCCCGCACCTTATCGAGGGTCAGCAAAGTATTTTCCATTTTGTCAATGGCTGCCTGCATGACTGCCTCGCTCGTCACCTCATAAAGGTTAAAGCGGCTTCCGTCCGGATTAAGTCCCTTTTCGCTTCCTATGTAGTTCAGAATAAGCGTCATTGACTGCCTGTTATAAAGCACAACAAAACGGTACAGTCCGCCAAGTACAGACAGCACAACCGCAAACGCCAAAACCACTTTCATGTTTCTAATTGTGAACAGTTTCTTGAGCATATACTGACTCCTTTCCCTTGCGCAGTTTCTCGGCAAGCCTATGTAAAGCAAGCTCGCCATCATAGTTCATCGCACACATCATAATAATGTTAAAATACGGCTTAAACGTGTAAAACGTCAGTGACATCGAAAAGGCCATTATCGATACCACAGCGCATAAGCAGACCGAGCTTCTTTTCCATGAGCGCATCATGCATGAGAGTATCATCAAAGCATAGAAGACCACTCCCAAAATACCCTGGTCAAACAAAACCTGAATCCACTGATTGTGCGCATATCTGTTTGTAAAATTCGCTTCCGCCATGACTTCCGTCGTAGAACATATTCCATATCCGCACAGGAGAGATTCTTCATCGTCTGCTATATAGCGTATCAGGTATTCCCATATATCGTACCTACCGCTTCCCCTGTCTGAAGTGATGCGCTCTAATGTGTAGCGCTCCCGCACAGTTTCCGGTAGATTTGGAACGACAAGAGTAAATGTCAAAATGACAACTAACATACTCGTAATGATTACTGCAATTTTCGCTTTTATGCTCTTTAGGCCAATCAGCACATACACCACAATACCAACCGCCAGCGCAGCCAAACCGCCGCGGCTTCCGGTACGAAGTACAGCATATGCAATAAGCGCAATATACGGCAATGTCAAAAAGCGCCATTTGTTCTTACCCTCTACAAGTTTTTCCAGAGCGAAAAGAACCGGCAGAATGAAATACGAGCAAAACTGGTTCGGGTCCTCACGAGACCCGAGAATAACGATAACAGTGCGCTCGCCGTATATAGTGTTATGACTCGTCACGCACATCAGAGCGCTTATGAGTCCCACAAGAATCCAAGTATATACAATAAGGTTTTTCTCGCGTCTGTTATAGACTTGCAAAGTCGCAAGCATCATCACAGCAAATGTGAGAAACATATCCCTAACTGTCACTATACTCTCTTCGCTTCGGAATATGAGGAGGCTCGCCGCACATAAAATCATATACAAGCAGTATGTAAAGTGTACCACGTTAAAAGATATACGGCTTTTTCCCAGGAACAAAGAACATGCGAGTACCCCTACTACGGGAATCGTCACAAGCCTAAGCATGGACACGCCCGGCACGACCGTTACAAACGTCAGCGGCATACAAAGAAAGTAAAGGCAGACGCAAATAACCGGAATTCTGATTCTGTCTTTTTGCAGTGCATCGTGCGCGGCAACTGTTACATTGCTCATTACATCACCACCACAAAGTGTATTATATCATTTCCGGACAGCTTTTGTCAAATATTCGTTCATTGAAACTTATCTAAAAAAATCTCTGCATTATCTCGCTTTTGTGTCAATTATCACATCATCAATAAGTATAGCGCGGCTATCCATATCGATTCCAATGCATTTACCGCAGTTGTCGCAGCTTTTGTTAGGGTCAATATCACATCTTTCACATTCGCCGCAGCCATCACAAATCTTTTCATCGTCCAGAATACAAAGCTTTCTCTTAATCATGAGTCCACCTCTTGTTTCCTGAGTTCTTCGCCTTCCGATAAAATCACGTCTCGGTAATAGTATGCCGAATCCTTCAGCGTACGCTTTTGGGTGTCATAATCAACATAGACCATACCAAATCGCTGATTATATCCCTGCGCCCATTCGAAGTTATCCAGAAGCGACCACTGAAAATATCCTTCAATCGGCACACCGTCTGACGCGGCACGTGCAAGTGCGCGCAGATGCCGGCGAAGATAATCTATCCGCTGGCTGTCATGGCAGAGCCCATCTTCCGAAATAGTGTCACAATTACTCATGCCATTTTCTGTTATAATGACCGGCTTTCCGTACCGTTCATAAAAGAAGCGCGGTCCCCAGTAAAGACATTCAGGAGTTATCTGCCAATCCATCGCAGTGCGCGCGTTTCCCGAAGGAAAAAACGTCTCGCGCGGTTTTCCGTTTTCATCCGTTTCTACAAGCGTACCCGAGTAAGTGTTCATTCCGAAAAAGTCTGTCGGCGCAGAAATAAGCGCTATCTCTTCTTCTGTGGGCGGCGGAAGAATTTCATGCAGTCTGCCGTGAAAATCCCCGAGAAAAATCGGGTCACACCAAAGCGTATTTCCAAATATACCGTCACGAAACATATGCTCCCGCGCAGCTTCGATGTCCATTGAAGTTTTCGGCATCGAAACAACGCCGCAAGGCGCGAGGCCAATACGAACATCTCTACTTGCGGCGGCGCGTAAAGCTGCTGCTGCGTATCCGTGCGCCAAAAGGGTGTTTCGCACATGGTGAGCTATATCATCATCCGACAGTCTGAGTCCCGGCGCATGGTCCCCGTTTTTATGCCCCGCGCCAATAAAACATTGCGGCTCGTTTATCGTGATGAAATGCTTCACCCTGTCGCCAAAGCGCCGCGCCAGCAAATCGGCATACTCGCCCATCCATTTCGGACTGTCGGGATTCATCCATCCGCCTTTTTTATATAATTCATACGGATAATCCCAGTGAAACAATGTCATAAACGGAGTGATATTTCTTTCCAGCAATTCATTGATAAGAGCATCGTAAAAGTCGAGTCCTTTTTCGTTGACGCTGCCCACACCGTTCGGGATTACTCTTGACCACGACACCGAAAACCGATAGGCGTTAACGCCTATTTTACCCATAATGTCAACGTCCTCATGGAAACGATGGTAATGGTCACAGGCAACGTCTCCGGTGTGCGCGTTAAAAGTTTTTCCGAACGTATGCGAAAAAACGTCCCACACGCTCGCACCGCGCCCATCCTCTTTCACTGCCCCTTCAATTTGATATGCCGCCGTTGCGCAGCCCCAGTAAAAATTCTTTTTGAACATGAAAATCCCCCCAAATGCATTATAACATTTGAGGGAGTAAAATTGCAAGCATTATTGTGGGATTTTAATAGTCTGCCCAATAAAGAGTCCGCCAATTTCAATTTGATTGAACTCCGCGATGTCCCGTACGGCGGCGCGTATATCCCTTGCTTCACAGTATTCTTTGGCAAGCGACCAAAGCGTATCTCCGCTTTGAACGCATATTTCAAAATACGCGCGGCTATCCCCCGCTTTTTCGTTATCCGAAGCGGCATAGACCGCATTTGTAACAATGATTGCAACAACTATAAGCGCCGCGCAAAAAGCTCGAAGATTTCTGCGCCTATCCTGGCGCCTTTTGCGCCTCCTATACGCCGCCACAAAAGAATACCCATCCGGCACAGTCTCGTACCAACTGTCCGTAAATACCGCCGAATTAAACCTGCTGTTCATAGTAAAACCTCCGTTCTTGGAACACTCGTTCGCTTACATTGTCAGTATAACAGAACATTCGTTTGTTGTCAACACTTTTTTACGAAATTTTTTTCGTTTTTTTGAAACAAAGGTTTGCTTTTTCAAAAAAAGTGTGTTATACTGTGTTTGAAATAAGAAAAGGAGGTGCTATTATGCATCAGGGAAATCCAAAATGGAGAGAGATTCTTGATTACATCAATCAGCAAATACAAAAAAACGGCTGCCCGCCTACTGTTCGGGAAATCGGCCAAGCGGTAGGTCTTCGTTCACCTTCAACGGTGCATGGCTACCTAAATCGGCTTGCAAAGGAAGGCTATATACAAAAGCTCCCCGCAAGCTCCCGCGGCGTGCGCATTGCTCCCTCTGCACAGGAGCTTGACTACAAGCCCGGTTCTTCGTGTGAATTTCTGGAGGTGCCGCTAATAGGGCGCGTCAGCGCAGGATTACCCATTTTGGCGGAGGAAAATTTTGAGCGAACTATTCCTCTGCCCATGGACTTTGCCCGCGGCGGAGACTTGTTTATACTTCGTGTTCGAGGCGACAGTATGATTAATGCCGGCATTTTGAACGGAGATTTTGTAGTGGTGCGCCAGCAGCCCAGCGCAGAAGACGGAGACATAATAGTAGCGCTGCTCGATGACAGCGCTACAGTTAAAACCTTCTATAAGGAAAGTAACGGTCTTTTCAGACTTCAGCCTGAAAACGACGCGCTATCTCCGATTTATACCGATTCACTTGCCGTACTCGGCAAAGTCGTCGGGGTATACCGTATAATGTAGTTTAAGAAATCCGCGAAAACTCGCTTATCTCGGGCATTACAAAGCTTACGTTTTCACCGTGGTTCGTAAGCACAATGTCCATTTCCGTATCCACGCTGAAAGCGCCTTTATCCGAGACACCTGAGCTTTGCAGCACGATGGTCTGGCGCCTGATAAAGCCTTGTGCATCTATTATAACTGTGCCTGCAATATCGCCGTTTTGTATATCTTTCTCAATGTCGAGGCTTTCGCCCATCGTTTCAAACACAGTGCCCATATATTCTTCCACTTCGGAATAGTCCGCAGTAAACTCTACTGTAAGCGCACCGTTCTCGTGCTCAGTGCATTTTACGCTTTTGAAATCTTCAGGGTCCACATCGAAAAGGCGGCGTGCAGTATGGACATCGTTAATGGCGCTCTCCCGTGTGGCAGCCATTGCGTATTTACCTTCGGCAAGATCCAAATAGTACATTTCGTCCTGGTAATAATATGTGTTCAAAACAGCGGTTACCACATTGGACGAAGCTGAAGCTACATCTTCTTCCGCAGGAGCAATGATTCTGGAGTCTGTGGAGATTTTGTATTGCATATTATCTGCAAACGCGTTATTTACAGAACATTGCTGCTTGATAATCACTGAAGTATCCTGCGCTTCATGCAGTACCACATTAAGGCTTGTCTCTATTGTGAAATTACTCATAGCGTCAGAAGCAAGATACGCTTGGTTATAGGCGTCTTTCTGCGCACCGGACATTCCTCCGCAGGCTGTGAGCAACAGCGCGAGAAGCGCCGCACTTATAATCGGCATCCTTTTTTTCATCATAATCCCCATTCTGCCGCTAACTCGTCAGCACAAATAGAAATGAAAGT
>JAUNBL010000013.1 GCA_030527235.1 Clostridia bacterium
CTTTATCGCAAACGCTCAAACTTTTTTTGGGTCACATCATTGACAACCGCAGACATTGTTTGCTGTTTTCATATAAAAGCACTGGACAAAACGCTGCGGTAATGCTATAATATAATAAGCTTATTATATAAAGGGGGAATATGAAATGCGTAGACGTGCCTCGTGCTTTGTAACGGCGCTTTTTATGCTGTTGTTTTGTATTCCCGCTTATTGTGCGCAAGAGGAGAATTTCCTCTCAGGAGGCGACTTTGAGGAGCAGAGCGACATGTGGAACGGCGGTTTTGTCGATGCCGCCGCCGCTTACGAGGGCAGCGGCGGGATTCAGATAATAAACCCTTTCGGCAGTGTTGTAAACGGCACATGTGCTCATATACTTGAATACAACCCCACCGTTGAGCTTGAAGCCGGCAAGTTTTACTCTGTGTCAATGTACGTTATGAACCCTCTAAGCGAACAGGAGACAACTCCTTCTGCAAGAGTGTCGCTGTCTGAAAGCGCCGATAATATACTGGTTACGGTTCGCTCTGTCGGAGCTCTGTGGACGCAAGTGAGCGATACGTTTTATATTACCGAGAGCGGGACGTACAGCCTTTCATTTCAGATTATGGGCGGAGATGAGTACATGGGCTTTTTTGCGGACAGCGCAGCCCTGTTTGAAGTGGAGGAGGAGGTTGACCGCATCGTATTTCGCGGGCCATCTTCGCTTTTTGTGCCTGACGAGGGAACTCTTGGCTATACCTACAGCGTCCAGGCTTTTACAGAAAACGGAAAAGAAGTGGACGTGCTTTCATCGTCTATAGAGATGACATCGCAGAACCTGCCAGATGGCGTAATAATAGACAATGAGCGCCACATGCTGCGTGTTTCTTCAGATGCGAAGGTGGGTGCGGAGTTCGCGGTACGCTGCACGGCGCCCGCCGGTATGAGCCTTAACGAACCGATAATTTTAGTCGCTCTCACGAAAAATATGCTTGAAAACCCCTCTTTTGAAAATACCGACATCACAACGGGCTGGAGCAGTGATATAGAGCTCAACATCAGCGATTCAAGAGCGGAGCTTTACGCGGTTAAAGATGGTGAGCACGGCTTTTATGCAACTTTGCTTGCGGATCGTCCGCTGTTTTTAAGAGCGGGGCTTATGTATGTTTTCAAAGCGCATGTTTATACAGATGAAGATTACGGCGCTTCGATATATGCGCAAAATGCTATGACCGATGAAAACGGCACCTTAACAGTGGACATCCTCGGCATAACCACAGCGTATTCGCGTGAGGTTGTGGCGGCATTCACGCCTGAGCGGGACGGTGTTTACCAGCTTGCGATTAATCTTTGGACGAATGCGGCGACGGTTGTTTATGTGGACGACGTTTCGCTGACGAGCGAAGAAGAGGATGTGGAGTATATAACTCTTCACGCGCCGGGTAATATTGCGCGCGCTACGGAGGAGTATTCTCTCCCATACAGCGTTTTTATACGCAACCAAGCCGGCGCAGTAATGGAAGGCGAAACAGCGCAGGTATACCTCTCTCCGGAGGGTAAGGGAGTAACGATAGATTCCGAAAACTCGCTTATAAACATATCACCGATAGCCGAGGCGGGTGACTACTCGCTCTATGCCGTTTCTGACACGAACGTTTCCGTTACGCAGAGACTGGAATTTAGTGTGAGCTCTGAGTATGTTGGTGACGGCGGGTTTGAAGAACGCGCCGCAAACGAATGGTGGACCGCGTATTCTCCGGCGCGCTTTGAGATAGACGAATCGGGAGACTCAAAACGCGGCCGCGTCACAAGCGCAGATACAATCGCCCTTATGATAAACAATTCATATATGCGCCTTGAGACAGGAGACGCATATGCACTCAAGATGACTGTAACGTCGGATTTCCCGGTCACTGTTATCGCTTTTTTGGACGACGTGTTTAATGCTGATAACGATGTGCCGCTGGCGCAGTTTGTTTGTGCAGGCGGCGGAAGCGAAGAGTTCTCCGAGGTCTTGGGAGTAGACGAGACAACGATAGGCCGTCTGATGCTTTATATTGAGTCGGACGGCGCCGTCGATGTATTGTTTGACGATATTGCCATGTTCGAGGCTGTTGTTGCAGCCTCCGGAGTCAGAATAGAAGGTGTTTGCGAGGTAGGGCAGAGTGTCATCGGTGAATACACCTATATAAATAATCTTATAGAAGATTACGCGGACAACGCTTCGCAGACCAGGTGGTATATTTCAAGTATACCCACGGGCGGGTTTTCGCCTGTCGGGACACCGAACAGCGCGCAAATAGAGCTGACGGAGGAGATGCTTAATCAGTATATAGTATTCGAGGTTGTCCCCATATGCGCCAAAACCGGCATGTACGGTTCGGCAGTCAGAAGCGCGCCGCGCCTGGTGTGCCTTGAGGAGGGCGGCGATATTGAAATAACGCCTGCGCCTCCCGATGAAGAAGACCGACCTCAGGTTCAGACGGGAATAACTCCGATAACGCTTGCATCTGCGCGCCGTACGCTATTTTCGGATATTACCGGACACTGGGCGCAGCGTACTATTGAGATAATGAGCGCATCCGGCATAACCAACGGACGCAGTGAGCGAGTTTTTGCCCCCGATGACCCTATTACGCGCGCGGAGTTCACCGCGATGCTGCTGCGTGCATTTGCGCTTATCCCCACGCAGTATAAGGATTCGTTTGATGACGTTTCTACTTCCGACTGGTTTGCCGGCACGGTGGAAACGGCTGTCGCCCGCGGCATTGCAAACGGTGTTGCGGAGCGCACCTTTGCACCGAACGAGTATATTACACGTGAGCAGATGGCGCTGATGATTGTGCGGACATACCATTTGGCCGAAGGCGAACAGCCGCCCAAGCTTGAACTCACGTTCTACGATGCGTATGCAATAAGTCCTTGGGCATATGACAGCGTGCTTGAGGCTTATACTCTCGGAATAGTAACCGGCAGCGAAATCAACATATTCCTGCCGCAGCGCAGCGCTACGAGAGCGGAGGCTGCCGCTATGATATACAGGCTTGTGCTAAGACTTTCTTAGGAGGTATTTTTATGACTTTCTCTGTGAAATCACTCCCCATTAAAATTTCTTCGCCGCTTACGCCAAAAATGTTTAATATAGACGTACCCTCCAACAGTGCATATAGGGTACGCGTGGTTTTGCGCGCGCAGGCAGAAACGAGCGTTACGCTGCTCTCTCAGTTTCGCCGCTTCGTTCTCGATGATAAGCATCTTCTTGCGGGTGAAGCGCTGGACTTTTCCTTCTTGGCGCACGTGTGCGATTATCGCTGGAGGGACAAGGAAACCACTTTTGTAAACTGTGTTTCCGTGGGCATAATGTGCGGAGCCGCCGTTGTGGAAACAATAGAGGCTGAGAAGATAGATGGCGGCGTACTCTACATAGGCGGCGACAGCACAGTGTCTGACCAAACGGCGGACTATCCTTACCGCCCGTACAAAACATACTGCGGCTGGGCGCAGATGCTGCCGCTCTATATGCCGCAGTTGTGTATTTCAAACCACGCTCAAAGCGGCGCGAGTACACAGTCGTGGCGTGAGTGGAACTTCCCTCCGGTCTGGCGTACTATGCAAAGCGGAGATTTTCTCTTGCTTCAGTTTGGACATAACGACCAAAAATGCGATTTTTTAGCGCCCATGGGAGGGTATCGTGATAATTTGCTGTTCTTCATACAGGAGGCGCGGGAAAAAGGGGTTACGCCGATTTTGTGTACGCCGATAAACCGCATCATATTTGAGGAGGACGGCACACTTGACCACTCGCTTGACGAATACGCCGCCGCTGTGATATCCGCTGCAAAGGAAGAAGGTGTCTGCTGTATAGACCTTCACGGAGCTACTACGCGGCATTTTGAGAGTCTCGGAGAGGATAACGCCTGGAAGTATTTTCGGTTTTGCGGCAGCGAACGCGATTTCACCCACCCCAACGATTACGGCGGAAAACTAGTGGCAAAAATGGCCGCCACGCTTTTAGAGCATTCTGCCATAGAGGGATTGGTAAAGCGATGATACTTGTGATGGAAGTCGTGAACACCCATGCGCTGCGCGGAGAAGTAAAAGCGCTTTTTCACGCCGACTCGCCGGAGCTTTTTGAAACCGTGTCCTGCCTCTATGACAATAAGGGGACAGCCTTTGTTATTGAATCTTTTCGCGCCCATAAGGGTGCGCTGCTGGTGAAGTTTAAGGGTATAGATGACATTTCGGCGGCAGAAAAGCTGCGCGGCAGAAAACTCTATATTGCAGACGAAGAGCTTCCGCCGCTGCCTGAGGGCAGATATTATATTGCGGACATAATTGGGTGTGGAGTGTTTCTGGCGGACAACACCCCGATAGGCGCTGTAACTAACGTGTTTCCCGCCGGCGGCTGCGATGTCTTGGATATTGCGGGCGCGGACGGGCGGCAGATTCTGATTCCCAACCACCACGATTTTGTAAAGGAAATAGATGTGGCCGCGAAAAGAATTGTCATAACGCCGATTGAGGGAATGATATAAATGAAGTTCAGCATACTGACGCTGTTCCCGGATATGTGCGAGGCTGTTTTAAGTTCAAGCATTACGGGCCGCGCCATTGAAAAAGGCATAATTCAAGCCGAATACGTTAACATACGCGATTTCTCGTGCGACAAACACCGTCGTGTGGACGATTATCCATATGGCGCGGGCGGCGGCATGCTCATGCAGTGCGAGCCGATTTACGAGGCATATAAAAGTGTGTGCTCGCACGGCGAAAAACCGTTTGTCATTTACCTGTCGCCACAGGGCGAGCTGTTTTGCCAGGAAACGGCAAAAGCGCTGTCCCAAAAAGAGCATATCGTACTCCTCTGCGGCCACTACGAAGGCGTGGACGAGCGCGTTATAGAGCAAATTGCAGATATGGAGCTTTCAATCGGAGACTATGTGCTGACCGGCGGAGAGATAGGAGCCATGGCTGTGGTGGATGCGGTGAGCCGAATGGTGGACGGGGTGCTTGACTGCAGCGAAACGGCGCAGACTGAAAGTCTTTACGATGGCCTGCTTGAGTACCCGCAGTATACAAGGCCGGGAGAATTTTTAGGTAAAAAGGTGCCGGAGGTTTTAATCAGCGGTCATCACGCGAAAATTGCCGCATGGCGCAGAGAACAGAGCCTCATACGCACAAAAGCGAAACGTCCCGAACTTTTGCGCGGAAAAGAGATGTCGAAAAAAGAGTGTGAAATGCTAAAGCGCGTTGCGCCGTATTCAAGAACAGTGACGTACCATACTGAGATGGGCGAATTTCAGATACGTGAGAGCGGAGGCAAGGTTGTCGAGATTTGCCGTCCCAAGTATATTGACACCGGTGAAACCCCACTCCTCCGCAGCGCGGGGGAGTATTTGAGAGCCTTCTTTGCGGGAAAGGATGCTGCCGTTGAGTTTGACTGGGCTGCGGAGGGGACTCGGTACGAAAAGGCGGTATGGGGCTTTCTGTCCTCAATAAGGCGGGGAGAGACTGTGACCTACGCCGCTGTGGCAAAAGCTGCTGGGGGCAGTGCGCGAAGTGTGGGCAATGCCTGCGGGAAGAACCCGCTGCCGTTTATCGTGCCGTGTCATCGCGTTGTAGCGGCAAAGGATTTGGGCGGCTACGCACTTGGTCGCGAAATGAAGCAAAAGCTGCTCGATTTGGAGCGGGGAGGACGTTTAGTATGAAGGTTGTGATTTTAGCCGGAGGTCTCGGCACGCGGATAAGCGAGGAGAGCCACTTGAAGCCCAAGCCGATGATTGAAATCGGGGACATGCCGATACTTTGGCATATTATGAAGCACTATTCACACTATGATTACAATGACTTCATAATTTGTCTGGGATATAAGCAATACGTTGTAAAGGAATTTTTTGCAGACTATTTCTTACACACCTCGGATGTTGAGTTTGACATGGTGAAAAATAAGATGACTGTTCTGCGAAAAAGCGCAGAGCCGTGGCGCGTCACGCTTATTGACACGGGGCTGGACACGATGACCGGAGGCAGAGTACGGCGCATAGAGCCGTATGTTCACGGTGAGACGTTTATGCTTACATACGGTGATGGTGTGGGAGATGTGAACATTGACGCGCTCTTGACATACCATCGCTCGCACGGCAAAATTGGCACGCTCACCGCAGTAGACGTTGCGCAGCGGTTTGGTGTTTTAGGCATAGACAAGGAGCAAAATGTCACCTGCTTCCGCGAAAAGAGTATGGTGGATAACGACCGTGTAAACGCAGGCTTTATGGTGTTTGAACCGCAGATTTTTGATTATATAGATGGAGATAGTACGGTTCTTGAAAAAGAACCGCTTGAACGACTGGCTCACGAAGGTCAGCTCCGCGCCTATCCGCATAACGGGTTTTGGAAACCGATGGACACTCAGCGTGAGAAGGTTGCGCTGGAAGAAATGTGGAAAAGCGGTAATGCCCCGTGGAAAACGTGGAGGGATTGACGCATGGGATTTTATGAAGGCAAGAAGGTGTTTGTAACAGGACATACAGGCTTTAAGGGGAGCTATTTGTGCCTTATGCTTGCCCAAATGGGCGCAAAGGTGCGCGGCTACGCTCTGGAGGAGCCGTGCGGTGTGTTTGAAGCGGCGAATATCGGCGATATTGTAGATTCGCGCATAGGTGACATACGTGATTTTGAGTCTCTCCGCCGCGCGTTTCGTGATTTCAATGCGGACATTGTAATACATATGGCGGCGCAGCCGCTCGTGCGGGAGAGTTATCTCAGACCGCGCTATACCTATGAGACCAACGTGATGGGTACAGTCAACGTACTCGAATGTGTGCGCGAGTCGGACAGTGTAAGAAGCGTTGTCAATGTTACTACCGACAAGGTGTATAAGAATTTTGAGCGCGAAGAGCCCTACAGGGAGGATGAGATGCTGGACGGTCATGACCCGTACTCCAATAGCAAATCCTGCTCGGACATCATCTCACACAGCTATCGCGCGTCTTTTTTCAAGGAAAACGCCGTTGCGCTTAGCTGTGCCCGCGCCGGAAATGTGATAGGGGGAGGCGATACTGCTAAGGATCGCCTCATTCCCGACTGCGTCCGCGCTGTGCTCGCAAAAAAACCGATAGTAGTGCGCAATCCGGAAAGCGTGCGTCCGTTTCAGTTTGTTGCCGAACCGCTTATGATGTATCTCTTGCTTGCTGAGCGTCAGTATACTGACATTGGCTTTGCCGGCGAGTACAATATCGGTCCCATGGAGGATGAGTGCGTCAGCGTGATGGAGCTTGTAAATATGTTTTGTGAGGCGTGGGGCGCGGGTGCGCAGTGTGTGGTGCGGCGCGAAAAAAGCGTCCATGAAGCTAATTTGCTGAGACTCGATTCGTCAAAAATCCGTGAAAAGCTGTGCTACGCGCCGCTTACGAGTATTGGCGGGGCAGTACAAAACGTGTGCGAATGGACGCGCGCTTATGCTGTCGGCGGCGATGTACGCGCCGTGATGGAAAAACAGACAGAGAGGTATCGGATATGACCGAAAAAGAAGCGAGAGCGGCAATACTCAAGAGCGTTGCCCAATACTGTAAAACGTATCATAATAAAGAAACAAAAAAACGTATAAACTATGCCGGGCGTGTTTATGACGAACGCGAAATGGTAAATCTTGTGGACAGCGCGCTTGAGTTTTATCTCACATCGGCGCGCTACACGGATGAGTTTGAGCGCCGTTTCGGAGAGTATATCGGCGTGAAATACACTTCATTTGTCAATAGCGGTTCGTCCGCTAACCTGCTTGCTTTTATGGCGCTTACGTCGCCGCTTATGGGAGACAGAGCGATAAAACGCGGTGATGAAGTCATAACCGTGGCGGCGGCTTTCCCGACAACGGTTGCACCAATTATCCAGTTTGGCGCGTGCGCAGTTTTTATAGATGTTACGATAGGGCAATATAATGTCGATGTTTCGCTCTTGGAGAGTGCGCTCTCAGACAAAACGCGTGCAGTCATGCTTGCGCATACATTGGGCAACCCGTTTGATATTGCCGCAGTACGCAGTTTTTGCGACAAACACGGCTTGTGGCTTATAGAGGATAACTGTGACGCCTTGGGCAGCGAGTACACATTGAACGGACAAATGCGCAAAACGGGAACTTTCGGAGATGTGGCTACTTCAAGCTTCTATCCTCCGCATCACATGACTACCGGCGAGGGAGGCGCGGTATACACGGATAATCCGCTGATTTCAAAGGCGGTGCGTTCGCTTCGGGATTGGGGACGCGACTGCGTGTGTCCTTCCGGGCAGGACAATGCGTGCCGTCACAGGTTTGACACCGCCTTCGCCCGCCTCCCCAAAGGCTATGACCACAAATATGTGTATTCCCATTTCGGCTATAACCTTAAGGCAACGGATATGCAGGCCGCAATAGGCTGTGCGCAGCTTGACAAGTTAAACGCCTTTACGCATGCGCGGCGGGAGAACTTCAAGGCGCTGCGTGCGCTGCTTGCGCCGTTGGAAGAATATCTTATACTTCCGGAAAACTGCCGTGACTCGTTGCCGTCCCCGTTTGGTTTCCCGATGACAGTGCAACAAGGATTGCAGCGTGAAAAAATTGTGCGCTATCTGGAAGATAGCGGAATTCAAACAAGGATGCTGTTTTCCGGGAACCTCTGCGCACATCCTTGCTTTGATGCACTATGCGAAAGCGATTTCAGGCAAGCCTCCACACTTGCAAACACTGACCGAATTATGCGGGATACGTTCTGGGTGGGCGTATATCCGGGTATGAGCGAGAGCGATATACAGTACATGGCAAAAACGATAGCGGAGGCAGTCAGGCTATGAAAATGAAAGTATCAGACTATGTAGCGGAATTTTTATACAGCCGCGGCATAACGGAGGTGTTCTCCGTTACAGGCGGCGGTGCAATGCACCTGAATAATTCCCTTGGCGCTCATAAAGGACTTCGCTGTATCTACAACCACCATGAGCAGGCGTGCGCCATGGCGGCGGAATCTTACGCGCGTATTGAAAATAAAATGGCAGCAGTCTGCGTTACCACGGGTCCGGGAGGGACAAACGCGCTGACAGGGGTTCTCGGAGCGTACCTTGATTCGATTCCGATGATAATTATTTCCGGACAGGTCCGCCGTGATACCACTGTACGCAGCGCCAAGCTTCCGCTCCGTGCGTTGGGCGACCAAGAGTTTGATATATGCAAGGCGGCGGCAAGCATGACCAAATATTGTGAGATGGTTACAGAGCCGCAGGATATACGGTTTTGTCTTGAAAGAGCATTTGCCGCAGCGCTCGGAGGCCGGCGGGGTCCTGTGTGGATAGACATTCCGCTTGACGTGCAGGGTGCAGCGGTGGAAACGTGCAGCTTGCGCGCATATGACCAACAATATCTGAATCCTTCGCTTGTGGAAAATATTGCCCGGGAAATTGTGCAAAAAATACGGAAAGCAGCTCGTCCCGTACTGTATGCCGGCAGCGCGATTCGCTATTCGGGCGCGCATGAGGTGTTTATGCGTGTGGCGGATAAGCTGAACATCCCCGTTGTGACGTGCTGGAACAGCATAGATGTTATTCCGACAGACCATGCGCTGTACGCAGGGCGCGGCGGAGGCATGGGCGATTATGCCGGAAATTACGCTGTGCAGAACAGCGATCTCGTATTCGCAGTTGGGACAAGGCTCTCTATACGCCAGGTCGGTTTCAATTTCGCGGCGTGGGCGAAGGATGCATATGTTATTATGGCGGACATTGACGAAAACGAACTAAAAAAACCCACACTACATGTGGATATGCCGGTTTGGGCGGATACGTGCGACCTGCTTTCCGCCATTGACGCGTATCTTGAGAAACCGCTTGAAGACAAAGGTGAGTGGAAGCAAAGATGTGCAAGGTGGAAAAGAGAAAACAAGGTGGTGCGCAGTGAACATTATGCGGAGCAAAGCGCCGCCAATGTCTACGCTTTTATACGGGAGCTTTCAAACCGCGCGCCGGAAGACGCGATTACGGTGGTGGGCAACGGCAGCGCATGTGTAGTGGGAAGTCAGTCGTATATAATCAAAGACAAAACACGCTTTATAATAAATTCCGCCGTTGCCGCGATGGGTTATGATTTACCTGCGGCAATAGGCGCAGCGGCGGCTTCGGGAAGGGAGATAATCTGTATAAGCGGAGACGGAAGTATTCAGATGAATCTCCAGGAACT
This sequence comes from Clostridia bacterium, assembly GCA_030527235.1. Lineage (GTDB taxonomy): Bacteria > Bacillota > Clostridia > UMGS1883 > UMGS1883 > JAUNBL01. The sequence goes on from JAUNBL010000013.1 coordinate 10,181, forward strand.
GCAGACTATTATTCACCATTCTTTTCCTATTCGCATATTTGTTATAAATAACGGCGGCTACCACTCAATAAGACAAACCCAGCAGAGCTTCTTCGGCGAGCCTTTGGTAGGAGTAGGGGAGGACAGCGGCGATTTGAGCTTTCCTTCAATGGAAAAACTTGCTGCGGCTTATGGATATGACTATTATTCCATACGCAATAATAACGACTTTGGCGTTATCGATACGGTATTGTCTGCTCCTGCTCCGCTGATATGTGAAGTGTTTGTGACAAGAGAGCAGAAGTTTTCCCCCAAAGCGACAACAAAAAAGCTTCCTGACGGAAGCTTAATAAGCGCGCCGCTGGACGAGCTTGTTTAATAGCCAAGAACCTCGTCAACAATAATAACGTGGATTCGGTCTTTTTGTCTTTGCTGTGCGGACACAAGATACTGACAGCAAATGCGTCCGCCGCCTTTGCAGCCTTGGGTCATACAGTCCGAGACACATTTACCGCTTTTGCTGCAAGGAGTATCAAGACCGAGGCGTACGGTGTTTTTCGGAGCGGCGGTTGTCTTAACGCGGTTTACGGCGGCGTCAAGGTCAGGAACGATTTTGTTTTTGCCGACAATCATTACCACCTTGCGCGGGCCGAACGCTATTGCGGCAACACGGTTCGCATTGCCATCCACGTTATAGAGTACGCCGTCTTCGGTAACGGCATTTGAACTGCAAAAATATGCGTCAGCATTAAAACTCTGAAGATATACCTCGCGGGCATCGCGTGCCTGCGCCCTGTCGAGCGCCCTGTACGCGCCGCTTTTCAGAAAGTCTGTTACGCCGCATTCGGAAAGTGTGACAGAGCCGCCCCATGTGACGGTATCTCCGGCGTTTATGATGGCGCTCACAATATCGCACACGTCTTTCTTAGAAGGCGCAAAGTAGGCGCGGATATTGTTGCTTTCGAGGTTTTGCATGGTTTTTTGTATGATGTTGTCCATGAAAATATCAACTCCTTTAGTCCAATTATATACCGGAATAACAGAAAAATCAACAGGGAAAGGGCGTATGGAAAAGTGCGGGTAGGAATAGATTTTGGCGGGACAAGTATAAAAATAGGTTTGGTGGAAGACGATTTCAATATTGCGGCGCGCTTCAAAGTGCCGACGCTGACAGAACGCGGTGTGCATGGCATGATGGAGGACACTGCGCGCGGCGTACTGGATATGCTCAGAGGCGCGCATGTCTCAATGGAAGATATTGATAGCATAGGGATGGGAATTCCGGGAGGAGTAGATAACGTTACGGGCGTTGTTTACATGGCAGCAAACCTCGGTTTGAAAAACGCGCCTGTGCGCGAGATACTCTCAAAAATCCTCGGCAGGAGCGTTTTTGTCGCAAACGATGCCGACAGTGCGGTGTACGGCGAGCTTATTGCGGGAGCCGCAAAGGGCAGCACATCGGCAGTGCTTGTAACGCTCGGCACCGGTGTTGGCAGCGGAATCATAATCAATTCCGAAATCTATAACGGCGCATACCATTGCGGCGCTGAAATAGGACACATGGTAATAGAGCGCGCAGGCCGTCCGTGTACGTGCGGCCGTCGGGGCTGCTTCGAGGCCTATTGCTCCGCAAGCGGTATTATAAATATGACTCGCGACGCAGCCCTTGCCGATTCGGGCAGTCTACTCAACTCGTATGGCGAGATTACTGGTGCGACAGCTTTTGATGCGGCTAAAAAGGGGGATACTGCGGCAAAGCGAGTGGTGGAAGAATTTATAGACTGCCTTGGCACAGGACTCATAAATATTGCCAACATATTTCAGCCCGAAGTGCTTATGGTCGGCGGCGGCGTTTCACATGAAGGCGAATATATACTGGAACCTATACGCAAAAGCATGACTGAGCTGGTTCACTCGCGGTTTTCGGACAGGCAGACAAAACTGTGCATGGCGGCTCTTGGCAATGATGCGGGCATAATCGGCGCGGCGTTTCTCAAGTAAACAAGGCAGTTCAAAAAAAATTCTAAACTTTTTCAAAAACTATTTACTTTTTGTGACCAATACGGTATAATGCATGGAGTGAGGTTGCGCGGCGGCGTGCTGTAGGCGCAGCGCATGTATTTTGTAATAGCTTGGTGAACCCACTGTTAAACGTGGTAGGTTTTTTATATCCAATTATGTTGAAGGAGGAAGGAACATGAAGTTCAAAAAGGCACTTGCGCTTGGCATTTCGGCGGCTCTTATCGTAACCGCGTTTGCCGCGTGCGGAACACAGGAGGCGGTAATTGACTGGGAAAGCGTTAAAATTGTGGAGGAGCCGGTAACGCTTACATACTGGGTCAGAAACGATATGTCCGCTTCAGTCTCAAACTACGCTGAAAATGCGGCGTATAAGGAACTTGCGCGCAGAACTAACGTAAACATTGAGTTTTTGCATCCCTCTGGCGACCAGAATCAGCTTGAAATGCTGATTGCGGCGGATTCGCTTCCCGATATTGTGGAAACTGTGGGGGTTAATGGTCTTCCTGACGGCGGCGACGAATGCATAGAAACCAACGTTATAATTCGTCTTAACGAGCTTATAGATGAGTACGCGCCTAACTTCAAAGCGGCGCGTGAGGCGGATGATGAATCGCGCCAGCTGACTATTACGGACAAGGGCAATATTTACGCGTTCCCCAAACTGCTTGACGGAGAGGAGCTTGCGTGGTCAGGGCCGTCCGTTCGCGAAGATTTGCTTGAGAAGCTTAACCTTGACGTTCCCGAAACGATTGATGACTGGTATGAAATGCTGACAGCGTTCAAGCAGGACGGTGTGCCGATTCCTCTTACCATTGGCCATAACGGTTGGGATACAACGAGTGAGTTCGGCGTATTTATGGGTTCGTTCGGTGTTAACCGCAAGTTTATTTTGGACGAAGAGGGCAATGTCGCATACGGTCCCATTATGGACGGTTACCGTGAATTCTTGCAGACATTCCATAAATGGTACGAGGAGGGTCTGCTCGATCCTGAATTTAACAGCCGAGAGGACAAGGGCGACCAAGCCGCGGCAGGTAATGTGGGCGCAGCGGTGCAGACATCCTTTGGAGAATACGTGACGGTGGCGGCGCCTTATCCGAAGCGCAGCGAAGATTCGGATGTCCCCAATTTCAGACAGAAGAACTGGAGAAATCGCGGGTATGAGGCTTCCATAACAACAAAGTGTTCGCCTGAAAACCAGATAATAGCGGTTAAATGGTTTGATTATCACTACGACCAATCTCTCAAGGGCGGTGCGAGGCTGTTTGACTGGGGTATTGAATCGGTTGACGGTTCTGAAGGCTCCTACACAATGCAAAAGAGCTCTCTTATAGACGAGGCGTGCCGGACTCTTTCCGCATTCTACGGAAAAATGCCCGATAAGTATGACGAAGAGGGTTACCCGGTTGCGACTCAGATAATCCTTGACGACCCGCTCGGATACTGGGGCGGTCTTAACAAGTACAAGGTTGACAATGCGCCCTACTACAAGGATGTTGACAGAGTTCTTGCAAGGTCCGAAGACGAGGTTGTAAATGAGAAGTATATGGTCTGGTCACAGGCAAATGCTACACAGATGCTCCCCAACTACACTATGACCGATGAAGAAAAAGTGGAGAACAAGGAGATAATGGACGCTGTGTCAAGCTATGTAAGCAGCATGTATGTCAGCTTCATTAAGGGCGAAGAAAGCCTTGACAAATGGGATGAATACGTGGCCACAGTTAAGCAGATGGGCATTGACAGAGCCACGCAGATTAACCAGGACGCTTACAGTCGCTTGAAAGCAAGATAAGAGTAAAAGAACTGTGTTTGCGGGAAGCCTTTGGCTTCCCGCAAACTTGAAAAACAAGAGGAGGAAAAACAATGAAAAAAAGGGTTATTCTTTTCGCGCTTACGGTTGTTCTCGCAATTACGGCAATCGGCTGCGGCGGCGAACAGAGCACTACGGGTACTGCGGACGGCGCAAACACGCCTGAGCTTCTGGGGATTTTTACCGACTGGATAGAACAGACAGAGGCAAAGCTTACCGATGAGCCCGTTACCTTTACATACTGGGTGAGAAATGACAACGCGGGTGTCGTATCGAACTATGCCGAGCATAGCGTTTACAAAACGCTTCAGGAACGCACCGGAGTTACAATTGAGTTTTTGCATCCTACGGGTGACCAAAATCAGCTGGATATGCTTATTGCAGCTGGAGCAACGCCCGATTTTATAGAAACGGTCAATATGAACAGCATTCCCGAGGGGGCTGATAAAGCGATTGCGAATGGCGTTATCATTCGCCTTAATGAGCTTGTGGAGCAGTACGCGCCTAATTTCATGCGTGGGCGCAGCCTGTCGGATGAGTCTCGTCGCCTTACATCCACGGACATGGGCAACATATACGGATTCCCAAAACTCCTCGGCGGCTATGAGGGTTCATGGGGCGGTCCGAGCATCAGGGAGGACTTGCTTGAGAAGCTTAATCTGGACCCGCCCGAAACATTTGACGAATGGTACGAAGTGCTGACCGCGTTTAAGAATGATGGAATTGAAATTCCGCTTTCTCTGCCGCATGCCGGATGGGACACAGTTAACGAGTTCGGTGTTTTCATCGGCGGATTTGACGTTGCGAAAGGGTTTTTTGTCAAACAGGACGGCACCGTTGCATACGGTCCGATTGAGGATGGATACAAAAGATTCCTTCAAACTTTCCATAAGTGGTATGAGGAAGGTCTTATCTACGCAGATTTTGACTCCATAGGCAGAAATGAGAAGAGCACACTTGCCGCAGAAGGCAAAATAGGCGCTGCTGTTGACATCGGGTTCGGTGACTATACTACTGTAGCTGTGCCGTATCCTGTTGAAGAAAAGGGTACAGAGGCGCGCTTCAGACAGAAAAATTGGAGAAACCGCGGCTATGAGGCGACAATTTCTACGAATTGTGCCGACCCCGTACTGGCTGTAAAATGGTTTGATTACCACTATTCTCCCGCGGGCAGCCGTCTTTTCAGCATGGGTGTAGAAGGGGATTCGTACGTGATTGTGGACAACGAATATGTCTACACTCCCACCATTTATAACAGCGCCGATGGTATAGGAAGGGCGATGCAGAGCCGCCGGCTTGTTAACGCACCCTATCTGACGAATCCGGAAGCTACTCCGCTTCAGCTGCCCAAGGAGCTGCGTGAGGAGACGAGCAGTATCAGAATTTGGGAAGGTCCGACAGACGGTATGCTTCCGAGGCTTACAATGACGGACGAGGAGCGCGAAGAGTATAATGAAATAATGGATGCAGTGTCCAGCTTTGTAAGTCCTAAGTATGTGTCGTTTATAAAGGGAACAGACAGTCTCGACCAGTGGGATGAGTATGTTCGTACGATAAAGAATATGAACATTGACCGCGCGATTGAGATTACACAGACGGCATACAACCGCCTGATGGCAAGATAAAAAATTAAACACAACCGCGACAGGCGCTGCCGCGGTTGTGTTTTGCGCATACAGGGACAAACAAAAAAATTGCAAAAAATACAAAAAATAATTTTACTTTTGGAATATATTCGCATCAGAAAGGGGAAAGGCAAAAAAATGAAAATGGGAAAAGGGAAGCTTGCCAAGAAGTTTCTTGCTGCGTGCTTGGGGCTTGTTTTTGTGGTGTCCTCGTTTTCGCTCGGAGCAATGGGTGACAGCGGGCAGACGCTGAAGGAGAAGTTTTCCGACAATCTTGCGGAGGCAGGCACTGTCGCCAGCACCGACCGCTACTATTTCTATGTAAAACAGGAGTACGACGCAAACGGTTATAAGAGCGTTGAAGACGCCAACATTGTGATAGATGTAATGGCGCCAACGCAGCAAGTGGCGGCGGGCGAAGTGTTTTCGCTCTCTGGAGTTTCGCAGGATACGGCTCGCGTTGACACCGGTCTTGACTTTATGGGAGAGGGAACGCTTTTGTGGCCCGATGATGTAGAGTCATACTCATGGAGCGTGAATGTGCCGGAGGAAGGGCTTTATGAGATACAGATAGAATATCTGCCGCTTGACGGCAAAGGGACCACAATTCAGCGGTCTGTTGCCATTGACGGAGTTGTGCCTTATACTGAGGCATATAATATTCCCTTTGTACGGCAGTGGGAAGACTACGGCGAAATCCGCTATGACAACATGGGCGATGAAATTCGCCAGAAGAAGCGCGAGGTACGTCAATGGTCAACCATTTCTGTTTGTGATAACGACGGATATTATTCCGAGCCGATGCTGTTCTATTTTACAGCGGGAAGCCACACGATAACAATGGGCTATGTTGACGAACCCATGGCGATAAGGAGTATGGCTCTTGTTTCCCCAAAAAAATACAAGAGCTATGCGGAAGTGGCGCAAGAATATTCAGAAAAAGGCTACAAAGCGGCGGAGGCGGAAGTGATAAAATTCCAGGCAGAAGAGACGCTTCGGAAATCAGACCAGATTCTTCACCGCACGTATGATTCAGACCCTCTGTGCGAGCCCGACCCGAAGAATGCCGAGCTGTTGAACACTATTGGAGGAAGCAACTGGCGTTATGGCAATCAGGAGATAACATGGCAGTTTGAAGTTCCCCAGGACGGATTGTATCAGATAGGCATGCGCGTGGGTCAGTGGTGGAACGACGGTTTGCCGAGTTATCGCATGATAAAGATAGACGGTGAAGTGCCTTTTGAAGAACTGTTGAATTACGGATTTGATTACGTGCAGGATTGGCAGTTTGTCACGCTTGGTGAATCCGAGAGTGACGGGGCGTATCTTTTCTATCTGACAGAAGGCGAGCATACTATAAATATGCGCGCTGTTATGGGTCCGCTTACGAGCATCGCGCAGGAGGTAATGACCTGCACGCTTAAAATTTCGGAGATATACCGTAAAATCATAATGATAACCGGAACCAACCCCGATGTTAACTATGAGTACGATTTGGATAAAACAATACCCAACATACTCGAAGATTTTACTTATCTGGCAGACAAGCTTGAGGAGCTTAGCGGCATACTTACCGGTATATCAGTCAAAAAACCGTCTATGGCAAATAACTTTGACACAATAATTGTCCAGCTCAGGGATATGGTCAAAAGACCCGATACAATTGCGAGAAAGATTGATGAAATATATAATGCGCAAACGTCGCTCGGTAATTACATAACCACACTTAAGACGCAGTATCTGCAGCTTGACTATTTTACAGTGTCGCCTCCGGAGACTCCGGAACCGCGCCATACGGCCGGATTTTTCAAGAAGGCGGAGTATACATGGATAAACTTTTTGCGTTCGTTTACGAAGGACTATGATACTGTGGGTAATGTATACGACCCTGATGCGAACAAGACTATTGACCTTTGGGTCAGCCGCGGAACAGACTGGGCGGAAATTATTAAACAGCTTGCGGACGATGAGTTTACGCCTGAGAGCGGTATACAAGTTAACATGAACATCATGCCGTCCGGCCAGCTAAGCGCCGGCGCTGTTAACGCTCTTATGCTCGCGATAAATTCAGGTCGTGCGCCTGACGTGGCAAGCGGTGTGGATGCGACCAGTCCGGTTGAATACGCTATTCGCGGCGCTGCGGCGGACCTCAGCATGTTTGAAGGATACGATGAGGTAGTGGCGCGGTTTTACCCGACAATAATGACGCCGTATACATATCGCGGCGGGGTTTACGCCCTTCCGGAGCAGATGGACTTTCAGGTGCTTATTTATCGCAAGGACATATTGGCGGAACATGGGATTAGAATTCCGGATACTTGGCAGGATCTTTATGAAAAAGTACTTCCCGTGCTGAATCAGAACGGTTTGGAGTTTATGCCCTCCGGATTTCCGCTGTTCCTTTATCAGAACGGCGGGGCATACTATAACGCGGACGGCACAATGAGCGGTCTGGACACGCCGGAGGCTTATACGGCATTTAAGGAGTGGACGGAGCAGTACACAAGCTACGGAATGCCGATAGAGGCGAATTTCTTTAACCGCTTCCGCAATGGTGAAATGCCCATGGGAATAATAGGCTATGCCGATTATATCAAGGTCACGACAGCGGCGCCGGAGCTTTTTGGAAGATGGGACATATCTGTTGTGCCGGGTCATGTAATGGAGAGCGGAGAGGTTGACAGAAGTGTTGGAACGCTTGCGGGTGCGTCTATCATGATACTTGAGGACAGCGATATGAAGGAAGAAAGCTGGGAGTTTGTAAAATGGTGGACGAGTGCATCCGTGCAGGAGGAGTTTGGCCGCGAGGTAGAGGCGATGCTCGGTGTAGAGGCAAGATGGAACAGCGCCAATGTTGAGGCATTTGAAAACTCTTCTTGGGATGCGGACCATAAAGATGTGATTCTTCGCCAGCTGATGTGGGCAAAGGAACAGCCCGTTGTTTTGGGCGGATATTACACGAGCCGTCACATAACTAATGCTTGGACACGTGTTGTTACAGGCAACACAATTCCGCGTGATTCGCTGGAACAGGCGGTTAAGGACATAAATAAGGAACTGCGCAACAAACAAGAGGAATACGGAGCGGTTTCAGATGAGGGGGATGAATGATGACAAACAAACAGTCTAAACTCAGCGCTTGGTTTTCAAATTACGGCGTGGGGTATTTGTTCCTGGCTCCGTTCCTGATACTGCTGTTCATATTTACGATTTATCCGATTTTTCAGGCGATGGGGCTGAGCTTTACATACTATAACATGCTTGAACCGGCGGAATTTATCGGTTTCAGCAATTACCGCTCGCTTATTTTGGACGATGATATTTTCCTGTTGGCGATTCAGAACACCCTTACGTTCGCGTGTATAGTAGGTCCAATCGGATTCTTTGCATCGTTCTTCTTCGCATGGATTATAAACCAGCTCAAGTTCAACAATTTATTCTCGCTGGCTTTCTATGCGCCGTCAATGTGCAGCGGTATTGCAATGAGCCAGGTTTGGCTCTGGTTCTTCGCATCGGACAGATACGGTCTCATAAACAACACACTTATGAATATAGGATTGATTACAGAGCCGTTGACATGGAATAAATCGGCAACGCTTATACTGCCGGTTGTAATGATTATTTCAGTATGGATGAGCATGGGTACGGGCTTCCTTGTGTTCCTTGCCGGTTTGCAGGACGTGCCGCGTGACTTGTATGAGGCAGCTGCGATAGACGGGATAAGCCACAAAACTCAGGAACTCTTTTATATTACGATACCTATGATGAAGCCGCAGCTGCTCTTTGGTGCAATCAACTCAATAACTTCGTCGTTCGGAGTGTTTGACGTTGCGGTAAGTGTGGCAGGAATGCCCTCGCCAAACTACGCGGCGCACACCATTGTGGCGCATCTGTATGACCACGCGTTTATACGTTTTGAGATGGGTTACGCTTCGGCGGTCGCTATGGTACTGTTTATCATCACATTTGCGCTGGGGCGCATCTGTATGAGAATATTCAGAGAAAAGAATTGAGAAAGGAGGATAAAAAATGACTTCGGAAGCAGTAAATAAGAAACCTAAGGTCAAAGCTATAAAAAAGCAAAAGCCAAAAAAGTTTAAGTTTTCTCCGGGTTGGGTCTTTGTATACATAATCATGCTGGGACTTGTGTGCTTTACGGCACTTCCGCTGATTTACCTAATCTGCACGGCGTTCAAGCCGTTAGACGAGCTGTTTGCTTATCCTCCGCAGTTCTTTGTGCGCAAGCCTACGCTGAAAAATTTCACGGATTTGCTCACCACGGTAAGCGGTTCGTCCATACCATTTACAAGATATATCTTTAACAGTCTCTTTACCACAGTGTTTACCGTTGCAGGTACGGTTGTGGTCTCAAGCCTCGGCGCTTACGGGCTTGTAATACATAATCCTCCGGGCTCCAAGGCGATTTTTGCGGTTGTTGTTGCGGCGCTGATGTTTTCCGCACAGGTTACCTCTATCCCGACGTATATGGTAATAAACAACCTCGGACTTATAGACACGTATTGGGCGCTAATAGTGCCAAAGCTTGCGGTGGCATATAACTTCTTCTTGATGAAACAGTTTATGGAATCCTTCCCCAGAGACATTTTAGAGGCGGCCCGTATAGACGGGGCAAACGAGTGGACGACTTTTGCTAAAATCGTTATGCCGAACATGAAACCCGCATGGGCGACATTAGTTGTGTTCTCATTTATTTCCAACTGGAATGACTACATGGGACCGCTCATATACACAACCTCGCAGGTTATGAAAACCTTGCCGATTGCGCTTAACACCATAGCCGGCGGTGCGGGTACAATCGCTCGTACGGGCGCGATGGGCGCGGCATCGCTTTTGACCACCATGCCTACAATCATAGTGTTTACAGCAATGAAGGCGAAGGTTATGGAAACGATGACACATTCGGGCATCAAGGCGTAAATTTATCAGGAAAGGATGCGTACGCGCATGAAAAGAATAATGCACACCGTCTTGTTTGTGCTCGTGCTTGCCTCAATGTTATGTCCCTCGGCGTTTGCCGAGAACCATGACTATGTTTTGGATACTACAGATTCCACAAAACGGGTTCCGATTCCGAAAACATATGAGGTTTCCCAGGTTATATACAATTTGGGTAATAACGAGTTCTTGAACCAGGCGGAGGATATATTTATTGATAAAAACGATTACATCTATGTGGCGGACACAGGAGCCAACCGCATAGTCATGCTTGAGCCTTCCGGTGTCTTTTACCGTGACTTTAAGGGCGATGGGCAGATTAATTTCAGCGCGCCGACAGGCGTTTACGTTGATGATGACGGCGATATCTTTGTTGCGGATACGGGAAACAGCCGTGTGTGCCATATGACAAGCGAAGGCGTTTTTGTGGAGGAGTTTATACGTCCTGTTTCCGAGCTTCTGGACGATACGTTTACATTTACGCCGAACAAGGTTTTTGTAAGCCCCACAGGTTTGCTTTATGTAATCAAGGGACAAAACTTTTTGAGTATAGATGCGAACAATGATTTTCAGGGATATGTAGGTCAGACCGAGGTAGGATTTGATTTGCGCCGCTGGCTTGTGCGCATGTTTGCCACTGCGGAGCAGAAAGCCAAGACTGCGAAGGTGCTGCCCGAGTCATACTCTAATTTCGTGGTGGACTCAAGCGGCATGATATACGCGACAACCCTCGGAACAAGTTCGCAGATAAGAAAAATAAACAGCGTAGGAAACAATATATTTCCTACAAAGGTGTACGGCGAACCTGTTGCGGACACTTCTACGGGACTTACCGGGGCGCCGCTGTTTGTGGATATAGCAGTTGACGAGAACGGTATAGTCAGTGTGCTTGAGCAAAAGGGCGGCAAGGTATATCAATACAATCAAGAGGGAGAGCTTTTAACTGCGTTTGGAGGCAAGGGCACGTGGAAAGGTGTTTTTGACCTGCCGGTGTCGCTTGCGCAAAACAGCGAGGGTAAGCTCTATGTACTCGACAGAACGCTGAATAACATTCAGGTCTTTTCTCCCACAATGTTTGTACAGCTGATTAAACAGGCGGTTACCGACTATTCAAACGGTAAGTACGACGAGACTTTGGATACATGGAATCAGGTGTTGAAAATAGACGCAAATTACACTCTTGCCCACCAGGGCATAGGCAAGGTCTATATAAAGGAGATGCAGTGGGAGGACGCGATGCAGGAGTATCGCCTCGTAGAGGACCGCAGCGGTTATTCCAATGCCTACGGGGAGCATACGCACGACATTTTCCGCGATAATTTCACCGTGGTGGTAATAATTCTCGTGCTGTTGATTACGGCAATAATACTTCTTTATACCAGGCTTAAAAAGCTTGCCGACAAAATTCTGGAAGGAGAGATTAAGAATGAACATGTTTAAGCGTTCGCTTCTCGTTATCTTTCATCCTTCCGAGGCCTTTATCGCCATAAAAAAAGAGAGAGGCCATACGAATATGCGGCCGCTGTTTGTAATGCTATTTTTGGCGGTGGCGGTACGTGTTGTGTCGATATTCATAGAGCATTTTCCGCTTGCACAGATACTTCCGCGTGACGCTAATATATGGCTTGAGATTGTACGTATAGTATTGCCGACGCTGCTTGTCATAGCTTCATGCTATCTGGTTACTACGATTATGGACGGCGGCGCAACAATACGAGAAATGCTGGTGGCCGGCTCATACTGCCTTTTACCGTACATAATACTCTGTCTGCCTCTAACGCTATTCTCGCATCTTATTGATGCAAACAGCGTGGGATTTTACGGTACGCTTCATACCATAGTCTGGATTTGGGTAGGACTTTTGTTTTTCACCAGTGTGCGAGATATGAACGAGTACGATTTTGGGGAAACTGTTCTGATATTGGTGCTTACGGCGCTTACTGTGGCGATTATTGTGGCGCTGGCATTGATGTTCTTTGCACTGACAAGTCAGATTTTTGATTTCGGTACAACACTGCTGCTTGAAATACGGCTGCTGTTGTTGGGTTAGGAGGGATAACGATGAAGAGAATTAAAAGCTTTGTACTGTGCGTCGTTATCGCCATGACTGCGGTTCTGTGTGCATTTGCGGATGAAACGACGACTACGACGACTACAACGACCACTTCAAGCAGAGTAGTGGCGGCGCAGAGTGTAAGCAATGTGCTTGCAACGCTTAATGTGACGGAGGATTTAACAGGCAGGCTGGTCGCGCAGAGTGCGAACATGGATCTTTACCTTGTCATGGTGGGGGAGTACCCCAATATTTTGCTTGTAGACCGCAGGACGAACCATGAGTGGATGAGTTGGTGCCCTGAGGGTATGCTTATGGGAAGCATGAACAGGTCTTGGACTAAGAAGGTCAACTCAATGTTCACGCTTAACTATGTCAAGTATTCCGAAAAGAAGAGCGTGGCTACCGAGATTTCAGCAGCTGACGGCGAGGTCGTGGTGGAGGACATTGAGAACGGCGTTCGTCTGCGTTACGATTTTTCAGACATATCGGTTTCGTTAGCAATGGATATTACGCTTGACGGTGACATTTTGGACGTTAGGTTCCCGTTTTCTGAGATTTCCGAGAGCGAGGACTACGGCATCACGAGCATAGAAGCGATGACAAATTTTGGCGCCAGCGCCGGAGATATGCCCGGTTACGTATTCTATCCCGATGGTTCGGGTGCGCTTTTAAGAAATAAGAATTACTCCACAGTAGATAAGGCGAGCAAGTATTCGTGGCAGATATACGGTGTGGATAATTACGATATATCAGTCTATGACGTTATGGAGCGTACAGACCTTCAGCAGGCGTATCTGCCTGTTTTCGGGATAAAGCAAAACGATAGCGCGTATTTGGCGGTTGTGGGTGAGGGCGCATCGGATTCAATACTTAATCTCTACCCCAGCGGCTATATTACCGGACTCAACCGCGTAGGAACGGAATTTGTTTACCGCCGTTTCTATAACACTCCGCGTCAGGACGGAGAGATAGTGCTTCGCAGCGAGAAAAACATAATTGAGAGCGACCATGAGATTAAGTACATCTTTATTGCCGACGGTGCGGAAGGATACAGTGCGGACTATAACGGAATGGCAAACGCTTACCGAGACTATCTTCTGGATAACGGGCAGCTTAACAATGCGCTTGAAGATGAAACCCAGATGCCGTTTGCACTGAACCTGTTTATGGGCATCAACGCGACGAGTCTGCTTTTTGACGAGTACGTCTCGATGACCACGTTTGACCAGGCTGAGGAAATCTACAACGCGCTGAGTGAGAAGGGAGTTTCAAACATCCTTCTAAACCTTATTGGCTGGCAAAAGGACGGTTACGGCCGCTATCCCGACAAGAATACGCCCGCCTCACAGCTCGGTGGAGCGGGAGCTTTGAAGGAACTTGCCAAGACGGTGAATACAAGCGGAGGCAGGCTGCTTCTTAACCTGAATGTTACTGACGCGAATTCTAAGTACGGTGGTTTTTCCACCAGACGTGACGTTTTGTATACGAACAGCCAGATGCTTGTCACAGATTCAGACAGTGAAAAGTATATCATAAGCCCAACTGTAGCGTTTGAGAACTTTAAAAATAACTACGTAGGCAACATCCTTGACGCAGGGGCTTCGGGAGTGACTTTTGAGCGTATAGGCAAATATCTTTACAACGACTATAACGAAGGTCATCCGATTACGAGGGGCGGCTCTGCGGATGTTTGGGCGGAGCTTTTCGAGGAGACTAAGAATACTGTAGGTTCTGTGGCGGTCTCGGAAGCGAATGCGTATACGTTTGCATCCGCAGACCACATCTACAATGCGCCGATATCGGATTCAGGCTACTTCATTACCGATGAGCGCGTGCCCTTCTATGAAATGGTAGTGCACGGATACATCCCGTACTCGACCAAGGCGGCAAATTTGTTCCATGATTCCGAGAAGCAGACGCTTGAGTGGGTAGAGTATGGTTGTGTGCCGTTTTACGAGCTCACGCACGAGGAGTCAAGCAATTTGAAGGATACTGATTATAACGAGCTCTTCACATCCTTGTGCGACGATTGGATAGAACCTGCCGGCGAAAAGTACGCAGAAATGGCGCAGCGTCTCGGAAACATTTGGAAGCAGCCCATGGTGCGCCACGATAAAATGGACGAGAGCGTTTTCCGTGTGACGTATGCCTCCGGTGACATGGTTTATGTAAACTATAACAACTACGCAGTCACAGTGGACGGTGTAGCAGTGGAAGCCATGGACTATGCGGTAGTGATGATGAGAGGGGGCGCAGCGCAGTGAGAAAATATCTTGACAACATGACGATGGAGCAGAGGCGCAACCTTGAAGGATATGGTTTTATATCGCCGTGGATTTTCGGGACATTGTTTCTTTTCCTTATACCGCTTGTACAGTCAATTCGTCTGAGTTTCAGCGAAATTACACAGCTCTCCGGATATCAGATGGCGTGGGTCGGATTTGAGAACTACAGAAAACTTTTCCTTGAGGACGTCAATTTTATAGATTATATGACGCGCGCGATTCAGAATACGCTGATAAACACGCCGATAATCATCATTTTTTCACTTGTCATAGCAATTATGGTGAATCAGAAAATTAAATGCCGCGCGTTTTTCAGAAGTGCGTTTTTCCTGCCGGTGCTTTTAGGTACAGGTTACGTGATGGACCAGCTTCTTGGCCGCGGCGTGGCGGAAGAAGCTGTCAGCGCAGCACAGCAGGTCATCTCTCCGGATGGTCCGCTGTCGTATCTCGGAGCGGATTTGGTTATGATGCTCAATCAGTTCTTAGCGAGAATAACGGAAATATTTTGGAAATCGGGTGTTCAGATTCTGCTGTTTCTTTCAGGGCTGCAGAGCATTTCACCGGCTCTTTACGAATCGGCAAAATGCGATGGAGCGACAAGCTGGGAAATGTTTTGGAAGATAACGCTTCCGCTCATTTCCCCGGTAATACTTTTGAATTTCATATACACAATGATAGATTCGTTTACCGATTCGGCAAACCCGATAGTCGCATATATTCTTGAACAGTCTAAGAGCCAGCAGTTTGAATACGGAGCCGCAATAGGGTGGATATACTTCATATTCGTATTTGTGTTTGTAATGATAGTATTCGGCATTATTAACCGCTTTACGGTTAATCTGGCTGAAAAGTAAAAGGAGGAGAGAGTAGTGAAAACAGAAGCGAACAATGCCCATATAAGTAAGTCTCTCTCCGCCGGAGAGAAAGCTAAGAGGATGCTGCACAAAGTCAACATCCCCATGTTCATAGGCCGAGCTGCAATGTATATATTGCTTATAGACCTGGCGTTCGTGTTCCTGTACCCGTTTTTGTACATGATAATCACATCTTTCAAATCGCCCGATGATTTGGTGGACATAACGGTAACATGGATTCCGCGCGAGATATATACGACTAACTTCCGGATAGCGTTTCATTCGCTGAACTACATTCGCGGGTTCATAAACTCCACAGTGGTGACGTTAGGCTGTGTTGTAGGTCATATCCTCGCGTGTTCTATGATAGCGTACGGCTTCGCGCGCTACAAATTTCCCGGCCGAGATGTTCTTTTTGCTATTGTAATTTTAACATTGATTGTGCCCACGCAGGTCTTGGTATTCCCGCTCTTTATACAGTACTCTCAGATAGGACTTATAAATACCTTTGTACCGCTGATAGGGCCGACTTTCCTGGGATACGGGCTGCGCGGAGGACTCTTTATCTTTATCTTCCGCCAATTCTACCTCGGACTGCCGTATGAACTTGAGGACGCGGCAAAAGTGGATGGATGCAACGCGTTCAAAACATACTGGTCCATTGTACGACCGGTGGCGGGCAGCGCAACACTTGTAACAGGTATTCTTGCTATGGTTTGGCACTGGAACGATTATCTTGAACCGAACCTCTACATTAACCGTTCAGAGAGTATGATGCTTCCGGCAAATCTGCCAATAATGTATAATGCATTAAACAGCGCCACGCCAGAGGAATTCATGCTTGACGGAGAACCTATTTACAATGAGGCAACGGTTATGGCAGGCACATTCATGGTCATACTTCCGATTTTGATTGTCTATATGTTCTTGCAGCGCAGATTCATGGAGGGTATTGAAAGGACAGGTATCGTAGGCTGACAAGCAAGAAAAAATATCCAGAGAAATAAGTTAAGGCGCCTTGAAATCTAAACTAATGGTTTCAAGGTGTCTTTTTCATGTAGCCAATAATCTGACGATTCATGTGGAAAATGCACGAGAATCCTGATAAAAAGGCGTTTTTTCGGGATAAACAGGCGTAGGAACCTGATATAAAATATGTTATAATGGTCACAGCGGAATTGTAGGCAGTGCATTCAAAACGCAAATCGTTTTTCAAACAACCTGTATTTTGCAATGAAAGGACAAGTCAAATGTCGTAAGTACAATGTGTACAAAGAGGAGGAGGAAAATTATGTTTTGCAATAATTGTGGAAAAGAAGTTTCAGAAGGGCTGAATTTTTGTAACGCATGTGGCTCAAAGGTGGGTGAAGACGCAGTTTACGGTCCGCAGCCTCAGACGACAAGTTTTAGCGCGCCGCCGTTTGAGGACGACGCAAGGAAACGGACGACACAGGCGGTGAGTACCTTGCTTGCGATGCTTACTGTTATATGTATGTTGATGAGCTGGGTAGGCGGGGGAATTTCAGCGGAAAGACTTGCCGGTGAACTCATGGGGCGCCTTGACGCATATACGGAGGCAAATGTTTTGTCAGTGCAGTATTCGGCTACTGTTTTTGACGTTTCCAACGCCGTTGGAAAATTCAACCAAATTCTTGATTTGGCAAAAAGAGCAGCGAGCAGCGCTATGTCATATTCGGGTGCATTGTCGTCGCAAAATGAGTCGGCAATGTATCAGATAAATGCAATAATGGGCGCTGTCGGGATAATCAACTTTATATTGTTCGTGTTGTCGCTTATGCTCGCTTTTGCAGTTATCTCCATGGTGTGTTTTGCATTTCTAATGATTTCAGGCAAAAAGATAGGAGCGTTCTTTGGGCAGCTCGGCAGCATGCTGGCGGTTTTGGCGGCAGTCATATTTGTGATATTTATGATGGTGCTCAATTTTCAGCTTAAGGGTCTTATGTACACGATGGCAGAACCGGTGGCAAGCATGATACAAATAGGCGCCACCGTATGGACATATCTAACGATTCTTTTCGGAGTTTTGTGTTTCATTTTTATTGCAACCCGCAAGAAAATTATTCAGGGAGAATAGGGGGATATTTATGGCGGATATATTTGATAAATTTGTAGATGGATTGAACAAGGGTGTTGCTACGGTAGGCGCCAATTCTAAGGCGATGATTGAAAAGGCAAAGGTTAACAATACTATCAAGGCGCTTGAGGACGAAAAAAAGCAGCTCGCAGAACTTTTGGGAATGAGAATTTACGATATGTATATTGCAGGTCAGGAAATAGTACGCGATGAAATCGCAAACTTCGCGACTGAAATTACAAATCGGATAGAGCTTGTTGCAGTTCAGCATGAGATGCTGAAGAAAATTGAGGCTGAGGCGAATATGGCGTCAGGCATTGTAAGAGGAGCGGGTGGACTTTGCAAATGTGGCTTTACAAATCCGGATGGTGCGCGGTTTTGCGCAAAATGCGGAACGCCTCTCACATGAACAGTCTTGTACAGATAACTAAATAAGGGAATATAAAGGAGAGATTCTGATATGTATTGTCCGTATTGCGGAGCGCAGGAGAAGGAAGATTCGGTTTTCTGCGGAAACTGCGGAAAAAACATGCTGCAAGCAGCGCAAAACGAACAAAAAAGGAAAAACCCTGCTGCGGAGACATCAAAAGCGTCCACGAGCATAGCGCCGTATATTATTGTTCTGCTTTCAGTGCTTATTGTGTGTGCGGTAGCAATACTGTGTGTAATATCTGTAAATAGGAAAACGACAAGTTCCGGAAACACAGCATCGGTGAATTATCCTACAGAGGCAACCGCGCCGGCCGGCATAACTCCAACGCCAATCCCCGCGCCAACGCCGATGCCCACACCCACGCCGGAAGCCACGCCGACTCCGCCTCCGGAAGTGGAAAATCAATTTTATGATGACTATTTCTTCCCGTCAGACACAGAATACGTGACGCGAGAATTCTTAGACACTCTTAATCGCTCCGAGGTCGCTCTTTTGCGTAATGAGATCTATGCGCGCCACGGTTACGTGTTCGGCAGCGAGCCGTTCAAAACCTATTTTGAGCAAAAAGCGTGGTATATTCCCGACCCGGACTGGACTGAAAACAATTTTTCAGATATCGAAAAGGCCAATCGTGATTTGATTGTTGCTTACGAACGTGAAAAGGGATGGCGAGATTGAGAAAATTAGCGATTTTCTGCGTGGCTATGATTATCTGCGCCTGCGCGCCCGTTACAGACAGTGTGGTGGAAATAAATCCAACCAATCCAAGCAATCCAACCGAGTCGGTCGATGCAACAGATATGACTGTGCCAACGTACGCGTCCTCGCAGATACGGGAGGATTTGCAAACACTTGCGGGAATGATTGTCTGCGTCGATGCAGGTCATGGCATTGCGGAAAAAAACAAGCGGGAACGTGTCGCGCCTAATTCCGAAGAAACAAAGGCGGCGTTTTTGGGCGGGACAAGCGGCTCGACGTATACCGAGGAAGAGTTGAATTTAATTGTGGCACAGAAAATGGAAAAGAAACTCTGTGAATTGGGTGCGGTTGTACATATGGCTCGCACAGACCATACGACGGATATGGGCAATATTGACCGCGCTGAGTTTGCCTACGAACACAATTCGGATTTATGGATACGTATTCATGCCGACGGCAGTGAAAATAGGGATGCGCGCGGTATCAGCGTACTGATTCCGTCCAATGCATGTGTTGAAGAAGGTGTGCGCGCCGCAAGCGCGCGTGCGGCGAAAAATGTGCTTGACGCTCTTATTGCGCAGACGCGGGCAAAGAATCGGGGGTTGATAAAACGAGATGATTTGGTAGGATTTAACTGGACAAAGGTTCCCGTAATACTCATAGAAATGGGCTTTATGTCAAATGCAGAAGAAGATGAACTCTTGTCACGCGGCGATTACCAGGAGAAAATAGTTCAAGGTGTTGCGGACGGACTTGAGGAGTATTGGAAAACAAAACAATAATATAATAAGAGGTCACTGTATTACTGTATTGAGTGTTTCTATACAGTGGCATAAAAGTAATCCCCCTATGACGGTCAATATCTTTGTCATAGGGGGATTTTGGGGGTCTATGTTTTGCTCCCGCTCACGGAAGCCTTGGAGAAATTACCGAAGGTGAACAGCTGTTGTCACTGCACGCATCCGATTATCCCACAGGAACACTCGCAGCGTATCTCCCGCAAGAAGCGCTTCTTTAAGTGTAAGCGGCAGGAGTTCTTCCTCGCCTGCGTCTACTGCAAGAGAATTCTTTTGCACATAGGCAAGTTCATTATTAGCATTATACACCGCAACATATACTGTGGCGTTCAGTGCAGAACCGGAATTTGTCACACGGATTGTGACAGCGGTAGCTTCGGCGTTCATTGTCGCTGAGAGAGAGGCGGAGATAGATTCTTCCGTGGGTTCTTCCTCGGCGAATTCCATAAGCTGCTTTAGCTGTACACAGGTAAGCACATCGTTGTAAATCCGGAAGCCACTCACTGCGGCGTCTGCCTGGCCAATCAAATTTTCACCGGAAAGGTCCAGTACACCTGGGTCAAGCTCAATAAACTGGTCAACTAAGCCGTTTATATAGGTTTTTGCAATGCCGGTATGCGCGTCATAGCTAATCGCCAGATGAGTTTTACCGGGATTGGTCGTGCCGGTAGAGCCGTCGGTTGTGCCGGAATGGTTCTTGTTCCAGTCGGAATTTGACCATAGATTGCTGCTATTGTAGGAGCTGCCGCCAATTGTAAGTGTCGGAATGTACGATGAGGTGTTGACCTCATACTTCAGTTTTCCACCGGCAAGATTGATGGGTGTTCCTCCCCAGTTAGAGGTTTTGCTGAAATCGACAAACGCCGATACGGTAAAGCTGTCACCTGTAACGAGGTTTTCATCCAGACGGACTGTTTGCAAACCGCCCGGTGAAAATGCGGCAAGATTGTTGTTGCCGTCAAACTCCTCGTGTTCCATGTCGAAATTGGTGTGAACTGCCGTGGGGAATCCGTTGGGATAGGTTTTGTTCACAATCCAGAACCAATAGTCACCGTTCATCCAAATCAGGTCAAACATGTCGCCTTCATGCGTTCCGGGAATAGAGAAGGGACGGATGTTGTTCTTCACGGAATTTTTGGTGATAGGCTCACGTGCAAGTATCTGTCTGCCGTCATCGCTCATCGTGTATTTGATAATTTCATAGACAGTGCCAAAGATTCCTTCGACGGGTATCGAACCGTAAATCACATTGGGTGTTTCAGAGTCGAGCGATATACCGCCGCTATAACACTGTTCCGAACTGCTGAGATGGAAAGCTCCTCCTGCGTCGTCCAGCTTCGTCTTGACCCATTCGCCGCCGACAGGATCCCATTTTGCGTAGTAATAGGTGTGAAGCGTTTTGTCACTGCTGATTCTCACCATAGCTATAACCGGATTTTCGCTGCTGTCAAGCTCAATCTGCCATACCCATCCGCGCAGACTGGTAGAACGGTCGTCAACCACAAATGAAGGATCGGTCTCGTTATTGGTAATTCTGAAGGGAAGAGCCGTTGTCAAGATATCACCAAGTGCACCCTTAACTGCGACCTGAACGTTACCTTCCGTGAAGTCGGTAATCTGGATGGCATTGTAGTAAAGCGCAACGGGATTAATATTATCCGGGTGCGTCGAGCTGTATGTGAGGTGTATGGTGTCCTTACCGTTTGAAACATACTTAGCGTACGGACGGCATCCGCTGCTCTGTGCGCTGGAAGAAACGATTTGACGCGGTCCCCAAGTGAACGCAAAAGTATAATCGTTTTCTGCATTTGGCAT
Source organism: Clostridia bacterium (assembly GCA_030527235.1). Taxonomy (GTDB): domain Bacteria; phylum Bacillota; class Clostridia; order UMGS1883; family UMGS1883; genus JAUNBL01. Next base: position 31,610 of record JAUNBL010000013.1, read on the forward strand.
ATTGAGCTGAGCCATGGTAGGATGCCAGTTTGTTCCTCTCCAGCACAGGTATACGTGGTTGAGGTCATCAGAAAGAATAAACGGGTTGGGATATGTTGTCGCAGCTGATGTCAGCAGCTTCTTCTCCGCTCCCAGTGTCGTAATATCGCCCGGCTTCTGAGAGACTCGGTAGTAGAAAGCGCTTTCGTCGGTATGACGTGAATAGATGATTAGAACGTGCTCGTCGGGAAGAACGAGGAATGCCGGAGCATCGTGGTCGTCAGGCTGGAAATTGCTCCTCACAAGGGTTTCGCTCACTTCACCTGTAAGATGGTTATACTGCGTTGCCTTGATTGAACCGTGAACATCAATATAGCCTACGTATGTCATATCAATAGTTCCGGCGTCGTTTTTATAATGCAGCGCACGGTCGTCGGCAAACCAGCAGTAAGCGCCTTCCGGAGAAATTTCATAGCCGCTGAAAATATCATCGGGTGAGACCGGCGTGTACACCAGTAAAATGTTGTTTTGGGATTCATCCTCAGCGACCTCGACAGAAAGCGTCGAAAGCTCAGGCTTGTATGTATAAATGCGGTCATTGATAGTGATGGAAGCATCGGGGGTGGATGTATACCGATAAGATGTTCCTATCGCAATCTTAGGAATGGTGACACTGTCTTTCAGCAATTCACCTGTGTCGTCTACGGTTTTGACCGTAACAGCCGCGCGTTCATAATATACCGGATCGCCTTCAACATAGACAAGCTCAAGCTGTGCCGCCTGTCCGGAAGTAATCGAACCCCAGTAATTTGCTCCCGTATTGGTCCGCAGTGCAAAGGAAAGGGTATCGGTATAATCTATAGTCGCTAAAGCTTCGCTGATGTCTATTTCTTTCCACCCAGTCGTGCCATTGGCGAATGAAAGCGATGCAAGATATCCGGACGAACCAAATTCAGGCGCGTTGTCGTACGTCAGTGTCTGTCCGCTCCAAGTGTTGTCCTCAATTAGGTAAATATCCGTAGTTCTTGTTGTCTCGTTTGTCGCCTGCTGCACGTAGAAACGGAGTTTTGCACTGATGATTTTTGAATACCTGTACTCATCCGAAGGCAGCGAGAATTTAATATAAGTGTCACGCGTGCTGTTTGCGCCCATTGACCCCTCCATACCGGACGTAAGCAGGTATGACGCGGTGCTTTGCGGCGTTGATGTCTGGGCGCTGTTAGTATAAGCGTTGTCCGAAGCCAAAGCTGATTTGGATATGATGTTGCCGCTGTATTCGGTGCGCTCATATACGATTTTTACCGTGTTGTCTCCGTCGGCGGAAACTCTTACGCTTAAATCGGATTTCTCGGCGCTGTATACATAATTAGTTCCGTCGGCCGACTGGTAATACAACTCAGGCTGAAGCTTGTAAACATAAGTTGAGCCTACAACGACTGATTCCTCAAGCAGTGTTTTCTGAGAAAGCGGTGTCCCGTCGGCGTCCTCAATGCTCAAATGAACATCGCGCCGCTCTCTAACAGGAGCAGTGCCGTCGTTCCGATAGGTCACTTCCAATTTCGGAGCCAAACCATCGTTGACCTCAATCGAAGTGATATAGCAAGAGGCAGTATCGGTGGTCAGGCACAGTGATACGTCAACGGTGTCGTTCGCAATCTCAGATAGAGCATCGGTTACGTCAATCTCATACCAGCCTGTCGCGTTATGCGCAAAGGTTACACTGCCTACTGCATCATTTTTGGCGGGCGCGTTGCTCCAAGTGAGCGTATCGGCGTCCCATCCGGCATCTGTCAGCGAAGCGTACACAGTTCTGTCTGTGTTGTTGCCTGTCCTGTTGACATAGAATTTCAGCTTCGCAGAGGAAATCTCGCTAAACGCAATTTGTACGAGACTGAACTTCAAGAAAGTGTCACGCGTAGATAGTGCGGGGGAAGCGCCGGCCGCTTTGGTCACCAGCAAATACGAAGAACGGTCCTGCACGGAAGTGGGGTTATTTTCATCGGTATATGCATTTTGCGAAGCCTCGAATTCCGCTTTCAGTTCAAGTCCGGAGCGTTCTTTTGCGTATACGAGAGTCAAAACATTGTTGGTATTACCTATAACAATCGATGTGGTGGACAGGTTCTCCATGTACACATAGGTCTCTCCGCCGTATTGACGGAAAGTATCAGGAGCTCCGTTAAAGCTGAACTCTCTTCCGACAGGGAGGTCTTCGGCATATATGGAGTCATCTTGCAGCTTAACGCCATCCGGGTCCGTAATACTGAGAGTCACATCTCTGCGCGGGACGCTGCCGTCATCCAAATATGAGACAACCAGTCTCGGCGCAGTACCCTCACCGTCTTCCAAAGGTGCAATATAGTTGCATGCCGTATCAACTTTCAGCCGAATCGAAAAGTCACCCGTCTCGTTGGTAACATTCGCGGCCATATACTCCGTGATGTCGATTTGATACCAGTCCGACACGCCGCCGGAGAAGCTGACAGAACCCATCATGTCCGCAAGCTTATATGTGGGCGCGTTGTTCCATGAAACATCATTTTGTACCCAATCCGAAGAAACGGGATATGCTTGGGTGGCGCGAACCGCAGAATTGGTCGCGCTGTCAACAAAGAACGTCAGCTTGGCCGAGACAATTTCAGAGAAGTTAATGTAATCCATATCGAACTTTAAGAGAATATCGCGGTTTGCCAAAGCCGGGTCTTTTCCTGCTGTGCTCGAAACCAGCAAGCCGTCGCCGTTACTGGTGCGAAGGTTGGGGTCGCTTTCGTTCACCCACGCGTTTTCGGACACAAGGATGTTGTCTGTATAAAATTGGCTTGCGTTATACGCTTTGTAAATCAATCGAATCTCGTTCTCTGCCGTATTCTCGGAAACTATGATTGCAGTCACGGAATTTTGAGGCTGATACAGATAGACAAATTCGTTCTTGGTGAACTGTTCCGTGACTGTATCAACGACGCTGAATTCACGCCCGACGATGCCCTGCTGCGTTTTTTCCTCAATGATGCCATCTTCTGTGTCAATGAGAACGATGCGAACATCCCGGAATTGTTTTTCGACTGCCTCACCTGCGGCAGTGTAGGAAATATTCAGCTTCATTGCGTTTGCAGCGCCTGCGGCGACAGGGCTGATTTCCGTCACTGCGGTATTTGTTTTCATTCTAAACGAAATGCTGTCGGGAATATTATCTTTGATTGAGTTGAAATAGTCAGTCAAATCCACGCTGTATAGTCCTGTAGCGCTTTGCTGAATTTCAACGCTCCCCAAGGGAAGAGCTGTGTCACAAACGGGCGCGTTGTTCCAGCACGCCGTCTTTGAGGTCCAGTTTGAATCGCATGCGTATAATGTGATAGTTCTGGGACCGGTATTGGTGGATGAGGTTACGACAAAGCTGAACACTGCGCTTTCAATTTCCGCTGCGTCAATAAACGAAGTGTCAAACTTCACTAACCCGTCGCGGTTCGTTCTTGCTTTTCCTGAACCCTCTATACCCGTCAGTTGGATTAATGATTCATTGTTCTGCACCGTTGAGGCGGCGTTTTCGACCACGAATGCGTTATCATCGGCGACAACCGTCACAGTCGCCGCTTCTCCGGGATAGATAGGAACTTGCTTGTAGACCAATACAATCTCGTTTTGGGTATCCGCCTCGACGGTAAGAGAAAGTATAGAAGCATCTTCGTCATATGAGTACACGTTGCCTTGGTCAGTTTTAATCATTGCGGGAATTTTTTCGGAATAGCTGTACACTCTGCCTGCGACTTCATTGCAGAGAGTAACGGGGTCAGACAGTTCATTACCCCACACGTCATGTCTATGGAGCACAACCTCGCCTTTCTTTGCTGTGGTCGGCGCTCCCTCGTAGTATTCAAGTTCAAGATACGGCGCGGTACCTTCGCCTGTCGTAGCTAAATTGACGGCGGCTGTATCCACTTCAAGCATGAAACTGACATCAGTCTCTCCGCCTACCAGGTTTTCCATAAAGGACGTGACATCAATCTGCGCCGAACCTGCCGTTGTCATGCGTGCCAATTCTATTTGTCCGGCTGCCGCAGCGGGTCTTTCTCCGGCAAACACCGGCGCGCTGTTCCATGTTACGCTTGTGCTGTCCCATGCAGAAGAAATCGGATAAGCGTACAAGACGCGCGTTCCGTTATTGGAAGCGGAATTGACGGTAAGAACAAGTTTGGCGGATTTAATTCGCTCATAAGCTATATTGGCAAGGTCAAATTTCATAAAACCAACGCGTGTTGCCGATGCAGCGGATGCCGTAGAAGTGGACCACGTCGGGAGAGAACTGCTGGAGACATCGATGCTGTCGTCAAAACCCATCGCAAGCCCCGGTGAGGATTGTATTGCCCACCCGCTGTCAAGAATCGGAGCGTTCGCCGTCTTTAACTCGCCCGTAGGATTCACCGTGACGGGCTTATACAAAAGCGTGATTACGTTCTCGGACTTATCGGACGAAACGGTGATTCTGCGATTGGAAAAGCTGTCGCTGTAGCCGTATAAGATTTCGTTTTCTTCCCGCGTCCAAACGGGAGCCGTGTTATAAAAATATGTATCGCCGCTCCATAGCATATCTTCCGTGTAATCACTCTCGAGCGGGGTTCCGTCGCTTGTCACGGTTCTTATCGTAGCGCTGCTGATAGTTCCGTCCGGCAATGACGTATAGGCGAGCAAAATCTCGTTGTCGCCGTCACTGGTAACTTGAACGGAAACTATGGAACGCGATTTATCATATTGATAAAATACTCCGCCAGCTTCGATTAATTCATCAATCGGCTGTGAATAGAAATACGTCTGTCCTATCGTGATGTTTTGAATAGTTTCCGGCGTGACAATGTCGGCCGCGTTCTCGTCAACTTTCCTGACGGTAACGTTCCGCTGGCCTTCGCTGCTCCCGGAAAAAGGCTTGAATGTCAGCTCCAGATAAGGGTGATAGCCTTCGTTGTTAAAGTGCGATGAAAAATAGTTTGCACCCGTATCGGTATCGAGACGGAAGGAGACCGTCGTGTCTTCATTAGATACGGCGCTTAAATTCTGAAACACATCAAAACTCAGCCAACCCGTTTCTCCGTTTGAAAAAGTATTTTCGTCAAGCACATCGCTTGTGGCATCGGGAGCATTATCCCACACAAGCGTTTCAGAAGACCACTCATCACTTGTGCGATACGCTGACACCGTACGCGCGCCGGCGTTCGTTGAACTGGTCATATAAACATTCAACGCCGCCGATGACACAATTCCGACATTCAGCTTGGAAAGGTCAAATTTCAAAAACGCGCTTCTGTCCGCTTTTGTTAAGGCGTTGCCGGAATCGCTGGAAGTCAGTATGGTGGGATTGTTGCTCTGTACAATCGCGGGCTCGATATTACTTGTGTTTGCCGAATCCACAGCGGGAACCCTGGCTGTCAGGAAGCCGTTCTCATCCGCAACAAGCTTGTTATATTTGAGAATGATTTCCGCTCCGTCTTGAATATTGACGGAAAGCACGCTTTCCTCTATGTTAAACTGATAAAGCTCACTGTCCACAACTAAAATTTGCTCAATAGCATCAGCATAGCGGTAAGTGCGTCCCGTAACCATGTTGGGAACCAGCACTTCCGGAACAAGAGGCGTATTGTTTTCATCCAGCGTCTTTATGCGGATATCGCTGCGCGGAATCGCGCTCTGCCCGCTGCCCTCTTTATAGGTGATTTTCAGGTACGGCATATTTCCGTCCCCCGTAGTGAGCGATGAAATGTAGCTGGCGCCTGTGTCAAGCATCATAGCAAAGGAGATTTCGAAACGGTCAGGCTCTACTGTTTGGAAATATTCCGTCAGGTCCACGCTCCCCCAAGCCGGCTCTGCCGAGTATTCCTGAGAAAGAGTGCCGATAGGAGTTACTCCGTCATAATCGGCATTTGCGACGCCGTAGTCCGGAGCGTTCCCCCATGTAATGCTGTCGCCGCTCCACGCCAGAGATTCCTGCTCTGTGAGTGCGTATACTGATGTGACGCGTGTCGTTCGGTTGGAAAATACATTTGTGTACCAATAGAGTTCGGCAGAAGTGATTTCCGAGTAGTTCAGGTTGGCCAAATCAAACTTCAAATAGGCGTGCCGCCTTGTTGCAGCGGCTCCGCCCGGGCCTATTCCGCTGATAAGAAGGTATGCCGAACTGTCCCGTGTTGAGTCGGGAGCGTTTGCCTGCGTCCAGCCGTTATCCATCGGATACAATGTCTCTTCGTGTACATCCCCCTCCGCTGCCGCTGCCGGCCACGATATACACATGGTAAACAGCATGGTCAGCGCAAGGATATACGCAACCGCTCTTTTTCCGTTAGGTATTTTTGTTCCTTTCATTTTCACTCGTCCTTTCTGCAAAAGTCTAATCGCCTTTTACAATATTATAATAGAACATTTTTTTTAGCTTTTCCATGGAAAAATCATTTTTATTTTGTTTATTTTTAATATTTTTTTATTAGAAACATCCGTTCCTTTTGTTTGTCTTGTATATAAGTGATTTTTCTTGTACAGATTTAAGAAAACATATGTAGTATGGTGACTATAATTTTTTTGTAGACACAATATCATTTTTATGCTATACTGAAAGCAGTTAACAAGAAAGCGAGAGAAGGATGTAATGATTTATACAATTGATTATTACACACACAAACAGTGCGCACCGGACTGGAATCTCAACGATGAGTCACTGCCTTATTATAACATCACCTTTGTATTTGCCGGAGAGGCGACCTTTGTTATTGACGGTAAAGAGGTTGTGTGCCTTGCCGGTGACTGTCTGTTTCTCTATCCCGGGGCAAAGCGAAAAGCATGGACGAATCCTGAGAACCCGATGGTTTGCGCCGCTTTCAATATTGTGGATATTCCGTACGCCATAAATTTGCCGCATGTGATGTCCTTTCGCAAAAACTCACGTATAAGCTTTTATATTCGTGAGTTTGATGCTGCCTACCGGCGGGAACCTAAAAACAGGCTTCAGCTTTCCGCGCTTATAACGCTGCTGCTCTGCGAGCTGGACGTCGTAGGTCGGCTTACGAACCAGAGCAATCCGCACATTGAGCTGGCGGAACAGCATATTAAAGAAAACATCTGCAGCCCAATGTCGGCAGACGATATAGCGAAGATAGTGCATTTGAACCCTACGTATTTCGGCACTCTGTTTAAGCGCTGCACGGGTGAATCGGTTATGGGATACATAAACTACTATAAAATGATTGCGGCGGCATCTTTTCTTTCCGACCCGAAAATCTCGGTTACCGAGGCATCAGAAAAAGTGGGTTTCTCCGATATATATTATTTTAGCAAAGTGTTCAAAAAGCACTATGGCATTTCCCCCACGTCATTCAAAAAAGGTGAGTTCCCCAAGAGGAACTTTGAGAGCTACACTCTGAATCACGCCGATTCAATTATTCGGTTCGCGACGATTCCGTTTGAGCCTCAGAGCGGGAAGGCCGTATTCTCTTTTTGCCTTGTGGCGAATTATTTACCGATGCATTTGTCGGCTTTTGCTCCGCCGATGAGACCCCTGTTAATTGGACGGATTTCAACCTGGCTGTTCAGATTCAGCCGGACGGTCTTTTTTGGGCGATAGACGCTCTTGCGTATAACTCCTGCAAACCAATTCCATACAAGCCGAATATGCCGTATACCATTGAGATTCATGCGGATATTGACAACGCAACGTATAGCGCATATGTAATAGGCAACGACGCTGTGAAGGAGCAGCTTGCGGAAAATTATAAGTTCCGAAGTTCCGCGAAAACAGCGCAAAATCTGGGAAAGATTTGTGTGCGCAGCGGGCATAATGTACCGACCGGTGCAATCTACACTGAAAACTTCAAAATATTGTCACAAGAGGCTCGGCAAAAATGGTTCGAGATTTGAACGCATGACTGTCCGCACGGAAAAACGCCGCCGACGTTGTGTTTTTGGCTTAAAAGCAACCACGCCTCTTGATTTTTTTGCCAAGGTGTGATATCATCGAAAACGGTGATGATATGAAAATTTTTACGGTGACATTAAATGTTGCGATAGACGTGCACTATTACGTGCCGTCGTTTAATGCAGGCGAAGTATGCTATACCTCGCGTGCTGACAGGTATGCGGGAGGCAAAGGGATTAATATAGCGCGCGCGTTGCGGGAGAACGGTGTTCCCTGTACGGCCATAGCGGCAGTGGGGCAGGAGAACGCGGCGGAGTTTCTGCGCTTGCTGGACACTGCATGTGAATTGATTGAAACGCCGGGACGGACCCGCGAAAACATCACAATCCATTCTCCGCGCCAGGAAACGCGTATCTGTGCCGATATATATGGGGCGGATGAGTCGCTCTTATTTTATGTCGGACAAAAGCTTCTGGACGAATGCGATGAGGATTCGATAGTAACGTTTTCCGGAAGACTGCCTAACGGAATTTCACCGGCGGCAGCAGCAGCGTTTTTGGAAAAGGTCAAGGCACGAGGCGCGAAATTAGTTGTCGATTGCTCAAACATGCCCTTTGAAGACGTGGTGCGCCTTAAGCCGTGGCTTATTAAACCAAATGAGGATGAGATTGCTCTGCTGTCGCGCGACTATGAGTATGCGGCGCGCCGCCTTGCGGATAGCGGCGTTGAAAATGTGATTGTAAGCTTAGGCGCCAAGGGCGCGCTTTTTTGCAGTGCGGATGAATTCATAAGAGCGAGCGTGCCCAAAATAGAAAACGCCTATGCCACCGGCGCGGGCGATGCGTCTATAGCGGGTTTTATAGCACAGGAAGGCAGCGCGCGCGAGCGTTTTGTCACCGCGCTTGCGTACGGGAGCGCATCGTGTATGAGAGAGGGGATGCTGCCGCCCCTTGCAAAAGACATACGAGAAATAAGGAGTAAGATTGTATGCCAATAGAGTTTAATGAAAAAAACGGAACCTTTGTAATTTCCACGCCGCAAACGAGTTATATTTCTGCAATCTTGGAGGATGGGATTTTAGCGCATATACACTACGGAGGCAAGATAGCGCGTTTTGATTTTGCAAAAGATGTTTTCAAATACATACCGCGCGGCTTTGCGGCGGAGGACATTCCGGGAGGGTCTACCGAGACAATTCCGATGGAATACCCGACGTTTGGCTGCGCTGATTTGCGGCGCAGCGCACTTCACGCGGTCTATGCCGACAGTACGCGGACTACGAATCTCAGATATGCTTCGCACCGTATCTTTAAGGGTAAAAAGCCACTTGCCGGCCTTCCTTCGGCGTATGTAGAAAGCGAAAGTGAGGCTGATACGCTGGAGATTGACCTTGAAAGCCGCAACCTGCGTGTTACGCTTGTGTTTTGCGCGTATCGTGAGATGGATGTTATCTGCCGCAGCGTGAGAATTGAGAATATATCTTCCGAGGCGGCAGTGCTGAAAAATGCGCTTAGCATGGCGTTTGACCTGCCCGAAAGCAACTATGATTTTGTAACGCTTGAGGGCGCGTGGGCTAAGGAAAGACACCTTTCCCGCGGCGCGTTAGCTCCCAATTCCGAGAAGAGTATCGGAAGCTGCCGCGGCGCGTCAAGTCATCAGCAGAATCCGTTTTTTGCGCTTTGTTCGCCCGATGCAAACGAAAAGGCGGGAGAGGTGTATGCGTTTTCATTTGTCTATAGCGGTAATTTCATCTGCGGCGCGCAGGTTGACCAATTTGCCACCACGCGCGCGTTTATGGGGATTAATCCGTTTGACTTTGAGTATGAGCTAAAAAGCGGCGAAGTATTTCAAACACCTGAGGTAGTCTGCACGTATTCGGCAAATGGATTCGGGCAGGCATCGCGTACGCTGCATAAGCTTTGCCGTACGCGGATTTGCCGCGGAAAATGGCGCGACGCCCCGCGCCCTGTTTTGATAAACAACTGGGAGGCAACATATTTTGACTTTGACGAAGATAAGATAGTGGAAATAGCGCGTGAGGCTAAACAGCTCGGAGTAGAGCTTATGGTGCTTGACGACGGATGGTTCGGCAAGCGCGACGATGATTGGACGTCGCTCGGAGACTGGGAGGCGCATCCTCGGAAACTGCCGGGCGGTGTGGCGCGCCTTGCCGAGAGGATAAATGCGCTTGGCATGAAATTTGGGCTTTGGTTTGAGCCGGAGATGGTCAGTCCTGAAAGCGAACTTTACCGTACTCACCCTCATTGGTGTTTGCATGACGGTGACAGTCCGCGCGTTCAAACGCGCCATCAGCTTGTGCTGGACCTTTCTCGCCCCGAGGTATGCGAGTATGTTTACCGTTCAGTCGCGAACGTTTTGCGCAGCGCGAACATAGAATATGTTAAATGGGATATGAACCGCAGCATGAGTGAAACGAGTGCAGTCACAGCATGGCGCTACATGTTAGGTTTGTACGGAGTGATGGAAAAGCTTACAAGTGAGTTTTCAAACATACTCTTTGAGGGCTGCAGCGGCGGCGGCGGGCGTTTTGATTTGGGAATGCTTTACTACATGCCGCAGTTTTGGACGAGTGACAATACCGATGCCGCAGAGCGTATGAAAATACAGTACGGAACAAGCTTTGCCTATCCTGCAAGTACGATGGGCGCGCACGTGTCGGCAGTACCGAACCATCAGGTGCACAGGGTAACTGATATTTCGACCCGCGGCGCGGCGGCAATGTGCGGAAGATTTGGCTATGAGCTTGACTTAAGACTTCTTAGCGATGAGGAAAAGGCGATTGTCCGCCGCCAGATAGAACTTTACCATAATATAGAGCATACCGTACATCATGGAGAAATGTACCGGCTTTCTTCGCCTTTTGACAGCAATGTAACGGCGTGGGAGTTTGTAGACGAACGGCAGGCAGTGCTCTTTGTGGGCAATATGCTCGCCGAACCCAACGGCCGCTTTTGGCATATCCGCCTTGAGGGTCTTGAACCTGACGCTCTTTACGAGGCGGAAGGTAAAACCTATCGCGGCGACGTTCTTATGAACATGGGACTTATATGGGAGGCGAAATGCGATTTTTATGCGCGCATATTTACGCTCCGCAAAATTTGAAAAGATGTATTGGTATAATACATGTGAACCATAAAAAAATAGAAAATCAAAATTCAATG
>JAUNBL010000055.1 GCA_030527235.1 Clostridia bacterium
CCACCGGAACGCCGTATTTTGTAGTATAGTCAACATAAAACTCGTATTTCGGAAGATAGTAATCACAATGCCTGAAGCCCACAGATACAATCAAGACAAACGCAAAAGCAGAACATAGTATTGCAATGCTTTTATTGCGGCGACGCCTGCGGTCATCCGCCGATTCTATCTCCGCCGGCTTTAAGCCGTGCATATACGCCACAACCTTAAGAAAGGCAAGCCGCTCTCCCGCGTCAAAGATGTTCACCCCGACAATGGCTGTAGTTTCACAAATCTCCTGCAGCTTTTTGGGGAAACACTCCTTTTCGGGCTGATCGGATTTCTCGACGATAAAAGGAATAATCATTTTCGGGTCGTTGCCGGCATCAAGAAAACCCTGTATTTCCTTATCAATATAGGTTGAGTCATTGCATGCGCTTTTTGAACAGATAACAATTAAATGTTTAGATGCGCCGACATTTTCAGACAAGCCCATATCCAGCCCGCCCGGCGTTAAATCTGTTTTGTCCAGAAACACGGGCGAAAGCCTGCGCGGAATACCGGCATACTGTTTGCATATTTTGCTTGGCAGCCTATACGAATGGAGCTGCTTTTGCAGCCATTTTGCCCATTCGGCGTCCTCGTGCTTATAGCTTATAAAGGCGTAATAAGTATACTTTTTTTCCGTCCCTACCTCCATGTTAAGATTTTGCATGGTTGACATGTCAATTCTCCTCTCTCGCAGTTGAAATCGGCATAAGTATATTTTTCACGTTGTGCGTATGGAATCATATGATTCTATAGCCCTTGCTTAAAATAAATTTGATTGTTTCCGTTGCTGTTTTTCGGTCGTATTCGCGTTCATCGTCGGGAAGCTTGGAATACGGAACAAGGTAGGGAGTTTGCTTACATCTGTCATCATGCTGTTCGCCATAAATCCAGCCTTCGGACATACGCAGCGCCGCCCAGTTTTCGTGTACGTTTTCGGCAAGCTCTTCAATAATGGGCTTTAAAACTTTTGGCAGGTCTATATCAGAGGTATCAAGCGGGTTTGGTTTGTACATAACGTTCTCCTTTCGTTGTGCCTTATTCTGTCTTTTCGCTTAGCTCGTAGGTATATTTTTTTGCTTCATTTTCCGGATTAAAGTCAAGCGTAACGGTTTCAAAGCCTGTGCCGCTGCGGCGCAAAACCGTTGCCTGTATCGTGCCGATTGCCGTTTCCTTGGCTTTTGCATAGCTTTCCTGCCCGTATATAGGACTTCCGTCTATTTCGACAAGAATATCTCCGTACTCAAAGCATCTATCTTTTTTCTCGTCGTCGGAATAAGTTCCGATTAACAGTCCGTAGTTTATGCCGCTTTTTGACGCATTGTCATAGAAAATCCGTACAGTAGGCAGCAGAACCCTCATATCCTCTATTGTTTCCGGCTCCAAATCATTTTTAATATCTTCGGTACTTAGCCGTGCGTCCATAAAATCAAAGCAGGTATCCACCATATCAGGCATATTCAATGTATTAAACCGCATCATTTTCCCCCAAAGCGTGCTAAAATCATCTGTTTCCAGCGGAGCAAATTTTTGCTGGGCTTCCATTTTGAGCGCCTCTAATTTCTTTTCTGCCTCATCAAGCTTTTTTTGCATTTCTTCCTTCTTTTGCAGTTTTTCTTCATAGGAGGCAAGCTGAGAAGCTACGGAACTTGCGCGGTCAACGCTGTCGTGACCGTCATCTTCGTCAGAGACAGCATTATCCCGAATCGGCTGTCCGTCCGTGCCTAAATAGGTTTCGTTAATAACATTGCCGCGATCGTCATATTCACGCGTCCAGCCGGCAAAACCGTCATTGCAGAGTATTGGCTGCCCGTCTGTGCCGAAATACTCCGTACGGATGCGATTGCCACGATCGTCATATTCGTAGGTATATCCGGCATAACCGTAGTTGCTTAGAATCGGTTGTCCATCTGCGCCGAAATAAGTCGCGTGAGTAATATTGTCGTGTTCATCATATTCAAAAAATATCTCGGCATAGCCGTCATAATCTGAAATCGCTTGTCCGTCTGTACCTAAAAGAACTTCGCGGATAAGATTGCCGCGGTCGTCATATTCGCGGGTGAGTCCGGCATAACCGTCATTGCAGAGGATTGGTTTTCCGCCTGTGTCAAAAAAGGCTATGCGCGTAACATTTCCTAACTCGTCATATTCAAAAGCCGCGGAGGCATAGCCGTAGCTGCTTAGAACCGGTTGTCCGTCTGTGCCGAAAAAAGCCATATAAACGGCGTTGCCGAGCTCGTCATATTCAAAATTCGCGGTGGCATAGCCGTATGCGGTTAAAATCGGCTGTCCGTCTGTGCCGAAAAATATTTCACGGGTGACATTGCCGCGATTGTCATATTCGCGTGCGATTTCTGCATAACCATCACCGCACAAAATCGATTCCCCGTTCTCGTTAATGAAGCTCTCGCGCATTGCATTGTGCATAGCATCACATACCTGCACACAAATCATCCATTGTCTCTCGTTGAAAACAGGTGCGCCGTCTTTTCCGTAATAGGTACATTTCGTCATATTATAGTCATCGTCATATTCATAGGCTTTTCCGTAAATGCCCGTTTTTGACCCGATTTCCTTATACTCAGGAGAGACTTCTGTAAGGGAAAGATACACGATTTTTTCGGCGCGGCCTAAAGTGTCCCGTTCATAGCGCAGCCCCCAAACGCCGTCCGAATCGGAAACAGGCGAATTTTTCCAGCCAATGGTGGCATATAGCTGTTCGGCTGTATATCCGTTTTCATCATAGGTAATAAGATATGTTGTGATTGAGCTTTTGTCGCTCAAGTTCAGGGGATATGCACTTTCAAACAGATTGAGCTCCATGGCGGTTGTCTGTGAGGACAGCGCCGCCGCATCAGAGCGTCCCTCCTCATTTTTAACCAGCAGGTTTACTGTCGCGATTTGCCCTGTATGGTCGGCATAGTTCATTGTCAGGACGTTTTTGTCGGCGGTATCATAATAATTAGCCCTTAAAAGCCGTCCTTCCGCGTCATATTCATATGTAGCCTTCGTCGGTCGGTCGGTGTATTCCGTGTTGGCATGCGCAGTCAGCTTGCCGGCGGAATTTTCATGTCGCAGCTCACGTACCTTATACCTTGACGATACAATCGTATAATGTGTATTCATTGCGGCAATTTCGTCTTTTTTGAGCCTGCCTATACCCACAGGGACGCCGTATTTCGTTGTATAATCCAAGTAATATTCCGTTTTGGGGACAAAATAGTCATAGCTGAAAAAAGCAGCAAAGCTTATCAGTATCAGCGCAAACGCAGAGCTAACTATTGCTGTTTTTCGGTTACGGCGACGACGGCGATCATCCGCTGATTCTATTTCCGCCGGCTTTAAGCCGTGCATATATGCTACAACCTTAAGAAAAGCAAGCCGCTCTCCCGCGTCAAAGATATTCACCCCGACAATAGCGGTAGTTTCACAGATTTCCTGTAGTTTTTTCGGAAAACATTCCTTTTCGGGACGATCGGATTTCTCGACGATAAATGGTATAATCCTTTTCGGGTCGTTGCCGGCATCAAGAAAGCCCTGTATTTCCTTATCAATATAGGTTGAGTCGTTGTATGCGCTTTTTGAACAAATGACAATCAGATGCTTGGAGGCGCCGACATTTTCAGACAAGCCCGTATCCAGCTCGCCCGGCGTTAAATCTGTTTTGTCCAAAAACACGGGCGAAAGCCTGCGCGGAATACCGGCATACTGCTTGCATATTTTGCTTGGCAGCCTATACGAATGGAGCTGCTTTTGCAGCCATTTTGCCCATTCGGTGTCCTCGTGCTTATAGCTTATAAAGGCGTAATAGGTATACTTCCTTTCCGTCCCTGCCTCCATGTTAAGATTTTGCATGGTTGACATATCAATTCTCCTCTCGCATACGAAAAGCCCTAAAATTCGGAACAAGGACAGACGACCTGCTTATGCCTTGAAAGCTGTTCGCTGTCGGTTTCACATCTCGTTACTGCTTGGCTCCGCAGGCGTGACAAAACATAGAATTCTCCTGAAGCGCGGCGCCGCAGGCAACGCAAAAGCACGCTCCTCCTTGGTCGGACGCGCCGCTATTGCGCTCTTGGCTGCGAATGGCAACTTCAATCACTTGCAGAGCCTCATCGTCAAGCTTGGATTGTTGTACAAGCCCGGTAATCTGAGTTAAAATTACCGGCCACGCAACAAACCACGTGATTAATGCGGGAATTGCCTGCTGTCCGAAAATTCCGACCTTTGCATCGACCGCCAAACCATCGGGAATT
This sequence comes from Clostridia bacterium, assembly GCA_030527235.1. Lineage (GTDB taxonomy): Bacteria > Bacillota > Clostridia > UMGS1883 > UMGS1883 > JAUNBL01. The sequence continues at coordinate 4,284 of JAUNBL010000055.1, forward strand.
GTTCTGATATCAATGTTAAGCGATGTTTTCATGCCAAGAACTGTCTTGAATATGCCTCCCTTTGTCAGGCTGACGAAGCTTCCAAAAGCGCTGTTTTCAATATTTACAAGATAGCCGTCCGTTTCGAAGTGTTTTTTTACGGCATCAACAATTGCGCTTACATCTTTTACGGGAGTAGAAAAGATTTTGCTTGAATTAAATACTGCCATTTGTTTTTGCCTCCTTCATGATGTTGATTTGATACAAAACGCAAAGTTCTGCAATGGCATCAAGAACAAGCTTTTTGTCAGGCTCTGATAATTGCTCGTCAATTTTTTTAAAGTATTGTATTACCGTTTCGGCTTGAGAGATGATTTCAGCGTCTGAAACCATCTTATCCTCAACAATTGCTTGAAACCCCGGATGATTACTTACCGCTTCATCCAATAGAAGAATCCCTGTTTCTTCGTCAAAAAACCTTTTCATTTGAACACAATCCTTTCTTTGATTTTATATTTGATTTCCGCACCGTTTGCAAAATTTCCAACCGTCTTCAACGGCGGCTTTACACTTTGGACATACCGCAGATGTTCCGTTTGCATACGCCATGATGCTCTTAAAACGGTCGCTTTCGCACCATTTTTTTATTTCTGATGCACGTACCGAAAGAAACGGGTGGGTGCTGTTCATTAACCCGATATACTGAAGCGTTTTATTCCAATAAGAAGTTCCGACCAATTTTTCATAGTCCGCCGCCTGCTTCAAATAAAGCTCTGTATCGATTTTTGAGGTTATAGCCTTGTTTCCGCCCGCGAGACGAATCATGGTTTCTACAACAGACTCGCTGCCCTGCATATAAATTGCCGCAGCGCGATCGCAGGAAAACTCGCTGCATCGCTGCCAATGGAAAAGGGCGAGCTGCAAAGGAATTGTAAGCGCTCCAAGCCCCAGAAAATCCGCGCCGCCGCTCAGCAGAAGGCTTGCCATTGTGTGATAAAGCACATGACGACATGCTACATGTCCACATTCGTGCGCAATAACCGCCTTGATTTCGTCCTCCTCAAGGTATTCAAGCAAACCAGAGGTGACTGTGATAAATACCTGCGTATCTCCCGATGTATATGCGTTAGGCTGAGGATTCATTTCCAAGTAAAATTCGGGTTCTTCAATTCCCAAACATTCGCAAATCGGAGGAAGATAGCGATAAATTTCCGGCAATTGTTCGGACCCGAGCCTAACCTTGTTTGCCATATTAAGACCATGCATCATTTGTTCGTTAAAAACCTTCATAAATGATTTTAAAGCAACGGTAAAGCCAGGAATCGCTTTTAACGCATCCAGCGCCTGCTTGTCCTGTTCATGATAATAGTCGCGAGGATGTACAGCCTGCATTTTCATCCAACCTTTCTACATTATATTTTATACCGGATAAATTGATTTTGGAATTATCCGTTATGCCCAAAACATCCGGAATGCTTTTTATAAGGTTTTCGTCGTATTTTTTGAAATCCGGGTCAAACAGCGCCGCCGCCTCGTCGAGCTTATCCCAGTCGCAGATGCAGACGTGAAGCTTTGCGCGAACATATTTGTGGCTCTTTGTCTGTTCAATGTACTTTTGGGTTTCTTCTATAGTTGCCCCGCAGTAACCTTCGCTGCGCTGAAACGCCATCCAGCGAGAGTGTTCAAGACGCGAGAGCGCCTCCAGAGTATTCTTATCTTCCAGTTCTTTGAGCGGTTCGCTCGGACGCGAGGCATCCGTCATTTGGAATCCAAGCGCATGAAGCTTATACTTAATATGAATTGCCGCAGCGCGGTTGGACCGCTTATTTGTTTCATCCGCATTATAGCTTGCAAGAATTTGCTCCGACGTTGCCGCTCCGCTGCTGAACGCAAGTTCATAAACGGCGCTGCAGTTAAGCGCAAGCTTTTCTATTTCAGAGTCCATGATTGCCTCATATGAGTATATACTTCGGCTTGAACCAAAGGGATAAATTTTATAATATTGCGCTGCTTTGGTCGAAAAATCCCATCCCTTTTTCTGAATGCGGTCGCGATCAACCGCTGCAAATTCTGCGGTAACCGAAGCTTTTGTATCATTCTGTATGTAGGCGCATATTGTCGGCTCGTTTTCAAATTCAAGCGAACCGCGCAAATAATATGCGCGAAGGTACAGCGCCGTTTCAATGTTCTTTTTATCACTATCAAGCGCTGTAATGACATATGTTGTATCTTGGCAGCTTTCATCCAGCACGCGCTTAAAATTCTCTGTTTCCGTATCGACATCAATAAAGTTGAGCGTATAATCTCCGTCAATTAGTTCGGGATAATTCCTTTTTAATATCGCTTTGCAGCGCATCGCCTCTTTATCAATAACGGTAATTTGCAGAGAGCGCTCCTCCCCAAGCTGCCCACACCAGAGAACAGCGCGCAAAATCTCGGTTGCCAAATGCGTTGTGCCAATTATCAAAACAGATATGCTATTGTTCTTTTCTCCCTCGTAAAGAGGTTTTTCATATATCAGTTTATAGGCCGTCAGTATGTTTATATTAACGATGTTTACTTCAATGCCGTGTTTGTCGGTTGCATTTAACACAATTTCAGCCTCCGGCTGGGTTGTAAACAGAAAAATTTTCAGCCTATTACAGTCGACCGATTTGTTTTCATATACCTGCAAAAGTTTTTTGACGCCATTTAAGTTGGCATCCATATCCTCAGCAATTTCAAAATAAAAACGTTTTTTTCTGCCAGAGAGCCTCTGCGAAACCTCATTTTCAGAAAGCAGAGCGCAGCCTGCAATTCTTGCTTCTCCAATAAGACGTACATTTGTATTCCCGACATTGCAAAAGGCAATAAGTACACCCTTTTGATTTTGCAATATGCTTTCAGCAAGCGTAAGCGATTTTTCATTTAACTCCGAAAAATAATAAACCGACATGAAAGGACTACGCAAAATGAAAATGAATTTATCCCATAGCCCATCGAATAACGTCAAAAACACCCCTCCGAAGAGTATGGGTGAGAGCATACATATAAAAATAAAGAAGAAATGGTATGCGGACATAAAAAGGTTTTGCACAGCAATGGAACTAACAGTACCCTCAAAATCCGCGTTCAGGCTTCCGACCTGTAATGCATAGAAAAAGCTGTATGGAATATTCAATGCTTTGAGCGGAAGAGAGAGAATAATATTTGTTAGAATAGTTCCACCTCCGAGGATACGCACAGCCATGTTAATATTGCGCAGCTTTAGGAAAAAGCCGCAGATTGATATTAAAAAAATAATACACCCAAGAAAAAAACATAGTATATAGTTCATTACAAAAATCCTTTCATTTTTGAAATACAAACCGTTAAATGACTGCTACAACCTGCTCACGCCGCAACCCGTTTAAAAATGCTGACTTTTGCAGCGCCGTCTTCAATGCAAATGCTGTAAAATATATTGTAATGAATATTCAAAAAGCAAGTGAACATTAAGGGATTTTTCCGACATCAAACGGCGTTACACAAATATCAAAAATCTGTGAAAAGCATAATACAACATTTACATTAGGTAAAGATGATACATTAATTTTCAAAAACAGACATGATTTCTCTTCAAAACCTGTTATTTTACTTTTTATACTATAGCATATAACGGCTAAAATTGCAATGTATTTTGGAACATTTCCACTGAAAACCATGTTGTGGTATAATCAGATAAAAAAGTTAATGAAGTTCAAGTATGGTATACAACAACTGTACAGAG
>JAUNBL010000014.1 GCA_030527235.1 Clostridia bacterium
AGGGCTTTTTCGTTATGCTTGCTCGGCGGTGCGTTGATTCTTTCTTTCACGCTATTATCTCCTTCCTTCGCAGCACGGCTTAAAAAATTCCCGGATATTGACCTTTGCAATACCCTCATCCTTCACAAAACCCAAACTCTTTAGTTTACCTGTATATTCCACGTTTGCGCAAAAGCTCTCTTTTACGCCTCTGTTGTCGAGATAGTTGAGGGCGGCGCGTATTAAAAGCTCAAAGATGCTGTCATTATCACGTACGAAAACTATTTCTCCGCTCATATCAAACAGGCAATACCCGCGCGCAAACTCGTTTTCCTGGGCCCATGCCATACGCAGTGATGGTGTGTATTTATCAGTAACGGAAGAAATAACAGCCGCGTCTTCGGCTATTGTTACTTTTATCATTTCTTTCTGCTCACTCTCTTCGCTCCGCCAAGGAGCTTATTTTTCTCAGCTTCGCTCAGATGACGCCACTTCCCCTCCGGAAGAGTTCCCAGAGAAAGCGTGCCTATGACAATGCGCTTGAGTGAAAGCGTTTTTATGCCAAGCGACTCAAACATACGGCGCACCTGGCGGTTTTTGCCCTCATAAATTGTGAGTTTCACCTCGCAGCTTGAACGCTGCGCACTGATAATCTCCGCTTTTGCCGGGGATGTAAGCGTACCTTCCAACTCTATTCCGCCACGCAGCTTGTCCATCTGCTGGGGCGTTGGGATTGGCGAAACCGATGCTATATATATTTTATTCACTTTGTTGCTCGGATGCATTATGGCATTGGCGAACGCCCCGTCATTAGTCAAAAGGAGCAACCCGCTTGTGTCACAGTCAAGCCTGCCTACCGGGTATATCCGCGCCTTTATGTCACGTACAAGGTCCGTCACCGCGCGACGGCCAAATTCGTCCGCAGTTGTGGTTACATAGCCTTTGGGTTTGTTGAGGGCTATGTAATATTTTTTTTGCGCCAAGTTAATTCTCTTTTTGTCCACCTCAACAACATCGCGCTCAGCGTCAATGTCTACACCCATCTCCCGTACAAGCTCGCCGTTTACGCTGACCCTCCCAGATTCTATCATTTTCTCGGCGGCGCGGCGTGAGGCTATGTTGCATTCAGCAATATATTTATGCAACCTCAAGCTACCAACAACTCCTTAATCAGCCGAATGTACACGTCCAAAAAAGCATCCGGCTTCTCCACATTTTTATCAGCAATAAGGTTTACCGTGCCTATAATATCGTCTCGAAGATAAATATCGGCATGCCCGCAGACTTCGCCCGCCGCAATCGGGAGCGATGTCTTTTCGATAACGCAGTCTACCGTAACCGCCGACTTTTCCTCACTCGTGAGCGACGTTATATAGTCCTTTTCAAAACGCAGAGCGCAGCCGCAGTCGTTTATATCGATTTCAGCGGCAATTTCACCGCGCGCGCAAAGCTGAACCGCTTCATATGCGCCAAAGACATAATCGAGCATTTTTGTGTGGTCATTCCAATCGTCCGGCGCATTAAGGGTTACGGCAATCAGACATCTCCCGTCCCGCTGAGCCGCACTTACAAGGCAGCGTCCCGTACGTTTTGTGTAGCCTGTTTTGACACCGATGCAGCCATCATAGCGTGAGAGCAGCTTGTTGTGGTTGGTAAGGCTCCTGTCCCACTGTGAACTCTCCCATGGGATTGTCTTGGTCTTTGTCGCCACAATGTTTGCAAACGTCTTGTTTTCGAGCGCCGTGCAGGTAATAAGCGCCATATCGTACGCAGTTGTGAAGTGACCCTCGGCATCAAGGCCGTGCGGATTTTGAAACGAAGTTGAAAACGCGCCTATGTCCCGCGCTTTTTGAGTCATCATCAACGCAAATGCCGACTCGCTGCCGGCTATATGCTGCGCAATCGCACTGGCCGCATCGTTTCCGGAGGCAAGCAGCAGCCCGTAAAGCATATTCTCCATGCTCATCTTCTCAAAAGGCTCCAGCCAAATTGACGAACCTTCTACCGCAGCCGCAGCAGCGCTCACGGTTATAATATCAGACGGCGAAGAATTCTCAAGCGCCACGAGCGCTGTCATAATCTTCGTGGTGCTTGCCATCGAATGTGACGCGTATGCGTTTTTTTCAAACATCACCCTGCGCGATGCTTTGTCCATTACCACCGCGCCCCATGCGCTGACCGACGGCTGCGCAAGCGCGCCTTGCTGCAGAGCAAGAATCAGTATCACACAACATATTGCCTTTCGCACAAAAATCACCCACCCTTTTGAACATATGAGCGGGCGATATTATAAATGCTTACTCTTGGCTATCTTCCTTGTCCTTCTTGACAAGCGCACTGATTTTATCAAACGCTACCGGCAGGTAATCGATAAGCTTATCCACACTTGTGGTGGAGTTTGTGACGGGGATGAGCCGTACCTGGTCCTTGGCAACCACTAAAAAACCGACCGGCGAAATGGATACTCCGGCGCCGCTTCCTCCGCCAAAGAGCAGGTCTTCGTTGTCTTTCGCTTTTGAAAAATCGCTCCCGCCTACGGCAAAACCAAATCCCACGCGCGACACGGGTATTATTACAGTGCCGTCCGGAGTTTCGACGCTTTCTCCCACAATAGTATTTACATCAATCATTTTCTTTATGCTATCCATTACCTTTTCCACCAGCTCGTTAATAGGATATTCTCTCATTGTCTGTTCCTCCTCTTATATGATAAATACTTTATTCCAAATACCGCCCCTATGGCGATAATATGCGCCAATCTTGTTAATATTATGCCGCCGGCGCGCACCTTCAGCACGTCCTGATTAAAATGCGGCGTTATAGAGACTTCGGGTTTATAGACTGTAATAAACCTGTCCAAAAGCGAAAACAAATTGTACACTGCCGCGTATGCAACACCAGTTAAAATTGCAGTCTGCGCAGCGTCTGATGTGCCGAGCGCCATTTCAAAAGACGCATCGGTAACTTTTATGCGGCGGCGGACAAAGCGCCGAAAATCACCCAGCAATTCAAGCGCAAAATCAAGCGCCTCGCGCCATTTCTCGGTCCCCTCGGCAAAAACGGCTTCCGACGGCTTTTCCTCGGCCACGGGCTTTGCTTTTTTTTCGCTTTTCGCGCCTATGTTCTTAAGCGGGATATGAAAGCAAAAAAGCCTTATCTCAAGCAAAAGCGTCTCATAGTAATACACACGCACCCCTATCGGCATAAAAAGCAATATTGCCAAAACCGTTAAAATTACGGCGGCGACATACAATCAGACCACCTCGTCTTCCGTTTGCGGCTCCGAGAGCGTTTTTCCTTCGGGCAGCGGGGGCAAATCGTCTAAACTGCGGAGGGCAAACATGCGCAAAAATTCCATCGTTGTAACATACAGAATCGGCCGCCCGGGAAGTTCCGCGCGCCCTGCCTCGTCTATAAGGCCTCTTTCGCACAGCCTTGCCACGGAGTATGTGCAATCGACCCCGCGGATTGCGTCAATCGTCGTCTTGGTCACAGGCTGGTTATAGGCAACTATTGAAAGCGTTTCGAGCGCCGCCTGCGAGAGTGGCGCCGGACGCGATGTTTGCAAAATTTTTTGTATATATTCGTAATACTGGGCAGAGGATGACATCTGATAGCAGCTTCCTATCTCAAGAATCCGCACGCCGTTACAACGTGCTGAAAGAGATGCGGCAACGGCTTCAAGCTGGGGCTCGTCTATTTCAAGAGCGCCGCAAAGGCTGCTTTTTTCCACCGCGTCTCCCATAGCAAAGAGGATTGCCTCAAGCGCGCCTTCAAGCTTCCTCATATCCTTCAAAATCATCACACCTTACGCAAATAAGTCTGTCGCCTCTTTCTTGCAAAAGCATATGCTTATCACGAACGAGTTCAAGTATGGCAAGAAATGTAGCGATGATTTCCGCACGTTCCTCCATGCCGTCAAAAATACGCTCAAACTGCATCCGCCGCTTTTGACGCAATATCTCTATAACACGGCGGGACTGGTGCGGCACAGACGCCGCCGCACGATTGACAATGCCGCGAAAGGACTGCGCCGTAAGCGGCCGCCTGTCCTTCGCACGCTCCATAACCGCCGTAACAGCCGCTAAAAGAGCTCCGGCATCCGCAGGCATATTAATTGGCTGCACCCGCGGCAGATTAAGCTTTTCCGCGCCCTTAAAAACTATGCGGTCCGCCGCGTGCTGCTCTTCATCGAGCAAGGCGGCAATTTCCTTATATACCATATATTCTTCAAGCCGGCCAACAAGCTCTTCACGGGGGTCCTCGTCCTCCTCCTCGCGCGGAAGAAGCATCTTCGACTTAATCAAAAGCAGCTGTGCCGCCATGACCATGAACTCACTTGAAAGCTCCACGTCAAACTCTTCACACGCGCGGATGTACTCAAAGAACTGCTCCGTAATGTCGCCTATGGAAATATCGTATATGTTCATTTTATTTTTCGATATGAGGTGCAGCATTAAATCAAGCGGTCCTTCAAATTCGCCCTGCTTAAACGAAACCTCAGCCATGGCGTTAACCTCCGAGAACGCTTATCAAAAAGCGAAGAAAGGCATTGCACATATCAAACAGCGGGGAAACCAGCACGTTCAAGATGCGGCCGAGAATTCCGGAAAAGGAAAGAACTATCAGGAGTATAAAACCGTATCTCTCGTACTGCAAAAGCGTGACCCATGCATTATATGGAAGCACAGCATTAAGAATCTTGCTGCCGTCGAGCGGCGGAAAGGGAATCAGATTAAAAACTGCAAAGCAGAGGTTCAGTGAAACTCCCGCGCTCAGTAAGCCGGCTATGAACTCCTTAACCGCATTGCCAGGCAAAAAAACGTGTATCGGCGCATAGAGCGCCATGAATAACAGCGCCATCAAAATGTTTGCCACGGGGCCTGCAAACGCAACAATCGCCATGTCACGCTTTCTGTTGCGAAAATACATCATGTTAACCGGCACCGGTCTTGCCCAGCCGAAGCGAAAGACAACCATGCATAGCGCACCTATCGGGTCAAGGTGAGCAAGCGGGTTTAATGTAAGCCTGCCGGCATTTTTCGCGGTAGGGTCGCCTAATTTGTATGCCGTAACGCCATGCGCAAACTCGTGTACGCTTATGGCGGTGAACATCACTATGAAGTTCTGCAAAAGCTCCGTAATGTTAAAATTAGCAAACATTCTTGTCTCCTTACTATACGTCGTTTCTTATTATATCTTCATACGTCTCTCTCTTCATTACGAGCCGGTCACGTCCGTCTTTCACCATAACCATGGCGGGGCGCAAGTTGCGGTTGTAGTTTGACGACATCGAATAATTATATGCGCCTGTGGTTAACAGTGCCAGAATATCTCCGATGCTTACATCGGCAAGAGGCATATTCTCACCTATCAAGTCGCCCGATTCGCAGCACTTGCCGGCTATCGTAACAGACTGCGTAACCTCCGCGTCCGCCTTATTGGCAATGAGCGCAGCATACTTTGAGCCGTAGAGAATATAGCGCGGATTGTCACCGATGCCGCCGTCCACCGTAACATAGCGGCGAACTTCCGGAATATCTTTTATCGCACCGACAGTATACAGAGTTATTCCAGCTTCCGCCACAATGCTTCTTCCGGGCTCCATCATTATAAACGGCATTTTAAGCGAGTGTTCGACCGCCGCCGTCTTAACAATACGGCTTACTGCTTCTATATAATCTCCGAACTCAATCGGGTCGTCTTCCGGAGTATATACAACGCCAAAGCCGCCTCCGAGATTAAGCTCCGTCAACTCGACACCGCTCTCGTCTCTGATTTCGGCTATAAAGCGCATAAGCACACGGGCAGCCTCTTCAAAGGGGTCGGCCTCAAAAATTTGAGACCCTATATGGCAGTGTACTCCAGCCACGCAAATACTATTACACTTAAAAGCGCGCAAAATGGCCGCCCGCGCCTCACCCGTTTCAAGCGCAAAGCCAAAGCGCGAATCAATTTGTCCCGTCATGACAAAATTGTGCGTGTGCGCATCTATCCCCGGCTTAATTCGGAAAAGCACCTTTTGGCGCACACCGTGTTCAGCCGCAATCGCGTCAATTTGGTCAAGCTCAAAAAGGTTGTCCACCACAATTCTTCCGACGCCGCTGCTTATTGCCATCTCAAGTTCGGCACGCGTCTTATTATTTCCGTGCATACAAATTTTAGACACATCCATCCCTGCCCTGAGCGCAGTATAAAGCTCCCCGCCGGAGACAACGTCAATACCTAGTCCCTCGGAAGCGACAATGCGGACTGTTTCCAAATTACAAAGCGCCTTTGATGCATACAGAATCAGTCCGTTGCCGCTGTAACAGGTGTCTATTGCGTTTTTATATACGCGGCAGTTTGCACGAATGACGTTTTCGTCCATCACATAGAGCGGAGTTCCGTATTTTTGCGCCACTTGCGCCATGTCGCATCCGCCCATCACAAGATGGCGTTCATTATTCACACTCATAAAGTCATGCATCAAGGTTAATCATTCCTTCCGATTATCTAAATCCATTGTGCAGTATAGCACAAAAAGAACTTTTTGTCAATAACAGCGGTGTTACAAATACAAAAAATCGGTGCGACAAAAATGCCGCACCTTCCGTTTTCAGTATTACGTTTCGTCAACCTTGACTTCTGTTGTGCATAAAAGGGCATGCTCTTCACCCAACGGCATCAGGAACATTCTTATCTCACGCTGCAGCCCGTCGTCATGTTTCACAGTGCAGCGCATGACTCGCGTCTTTTCAGCCAGCCCGTCCGCGCCCTCATTCACCACTCGGCGAAGCCTCTTTTGCGCCTTGATGTCCGTAATTCTCGCGCACCACAATCTAAGCGCGTTATCGATTGTCATAGGCATAGATTCCCACTTGCCTTTACTCTCCGGAATACGGGCTGTCACACTGCTATTTTTCCAGTCGATTTCGTATATTTCGTCAAACAACCCGGCAAGCGCGCTCGTGTACCTGTCCACTCCCAGAATGCGCTCGTGCTCACGCGCCGTTTCCTCGGCTTTTTTCAGCTCCGTAATGTCCGACAGAACCCCCATAAGATGGGTTTTGCGCTCGTCTCCTCCCGGCATACGCTCGCCGCGCACACGCACCCATCTCTCTCCGCTCGGCGCAAGGCGGAACACAATGTCAAACTTTTCCCCGCTCTTAGCTGCAGAAAGCAGCGCATCACGCACTAAATCCACGTCTTGCTTATAGACCAAGGAAAACAAATCTTCCATACGGGCGTTTTCCGGATTGATTGCGGTGAGTTCGGCGTCAAGGCTTGGACTTATGTACGTGGGGACAATATCCTCGCCGTCCACAGTACAGGTAATTATGCCTCCGTCCATTGAACGCAGCAGCATTTGAAGCTGCACCGTATCCGCGGGTATTTTGCTTTGCTTTTCCATGGGCAAATTAGTATGCCCGTCTAAAATGCAATATGTGCTTTTACCGCTGCGCTTTGCCGAATAGAGCGCCCTGTCCACCACTCCGTAAAACCTTTCAAACGTCATTCCGCGCGCCTGCGCCATGCATACGCCGACACTGACCGTGGTAATAATATCGCCCACTGAGAACTGCAGAAGTTCGAGCAGAGTCTGTGCCTTGGAGTGGACTATATCCACACCCACGATGTTGTTCATAAAGATCATGAATTCATCTCCGCCAAAGCGACACGCCAAATCGCTGCCCCTAAACGCGCTTTGAAGCGCTTTTGCCACCTTCGTCAGTATGTCATCGCCCTGCTGATGGCCTAAAGTATCGTTCACCGTCTTAAAATTATCTATGTCCAGCATGAACAACGCCGAGTACGCCTGAGGCTGTGCGTTTTGCAAAAGCTCATCCACCATGCGCTCCATCGCAGCACGGTTCAGCAGTCCCGTCAGAGCGTCTGTGGCAGCCTCTCCTGTTATGCGCTCATGTTCACGCATCTCCTCATCAATATTCGTATAGACAATGAGCGCTTTTACTGCATCGGTATTCGGGTAACGCGCTGTCTGTGTTTCCACGCGGTACCACTGATAGCGTCCGTCTATTTTAGCGCGGTATCTGAAATGGTCCTCGGCGCGCCCTGCCTCATGCATCGCAATCAGACGCTTGCGGTCAAAAAACTCCAAGAACAGCGCCATGTCATCTTTGTACGTCGTATGCTCCTTGCTGTAAGCAACGAAATCGGAAAATCTCTTTATCGCACGGCCGCCGGTTTTCATGTTGAAATTTTCCTCGTGTTCTATCGTATCTTCCGTGAGGTTTACTTCAAGATAAACAGCCCTGTCCGAGAGCAGCTTTGCAATACTCTTTTGCCATTTTTCATATGCCATCTCTTTTTCGCGCTCGGAAGTGTTGTCGTAATAGGAGATAATGGCGTGCGTAGGTTTATTGTCCGCACCGTAGATAAGAGAATAGTCCGAATGCATCCACTGGAGCTTGCCGTCAGAGCTACGCAAGCATAAATCACAGCTCCCGCTCGGCTCGCCCTCATGCATCTTGGCAAAAAACTTTCGGCAGCTCTTTGCGCTTTGCGCGTCTATCCTGCCGCTGCGAATCAGCTCTTCGGGAGAAACATTTATCTTGCGCCGCGAAGCAAAATTCATATCCGCATCGTAAAACGTCTCCCCCTCGCCCGTCGCAAGGTCATAGCGCAGAATCTGCTTGCCGCTTTGTCTGACAATTGCCACATACTCTGTATTGCGAGTTTGCAGCTGCGCTTCGGCTTTCTTCTGCGCAGTAATATCCGTGCAGATAACCATATACACGTTCTGCCCCTGCCAGCGCAAAGGCGACGCCTGAGCCAGCATCCACAGTCCTCCTTGCCACGACACCTGCACGGGCATGTATCTACCGTCGGAATCTATGTTGAACATCGGACAGTTCTCACACGGCTTGTCCGAACCCGCAACGTCACGATAACAGACGTGTTCGTCAGCGCCCTCGCCAAAGCTGTCCCGCAGCGACTTATTGCGGTAAATAACCTTGTGCGTTTTGGGGTCTATAAGATAGACATATAAAGTGCTGTTATCCATCATCTGCTGAAAGTCTTCGGAAAGTTCGCCTGCCATTTTCCCGCGCCGTCTGAGAATATTAAGCGCGATTACGCCGCTGAGTACGGAAAGCGTGCCCGTTTCAGTCTTTGTAAAGCTGCGGGCGCTGCCGCCGAAAAACCCGATAACACCTATCATTTCCCCATTATGTATCATAGCGCTCATCAGCAGCGAATGTATTCCTTTTTTTACCATGCGCTCCTTGAGTACGGGCGGCATCTCGTCCGGGTTCGTGCAGCACAGTATATGTTTATTCTCAAAAACTTCCTTGAGCGCGCTTTCGCGCACGTCTTCAAATGTCAGCTTTATTCTGCTTGCGGCAGATTTAGAAAGCGGCGCGTGCCATTCAAAAATTCGCCTGCGGCTCTTGGCTCCGTATTCAAATATACAAGCTAAACTCGCCTGGTAATGCTTACCCAAAAGCTCCAGCACATGCTTTATCGCCGCGGCAGTATCAAGTGATTCGGAAAGGTATTGCAGCACGCTCGCAAGCACAACAGGGTCGTACACGGCAGCGCCGTCTTCAGTATGGATGTGCTTTTGCAAATCCGCGACCAGCGCCTCTCTGTCCTTCTCCTCCTGAATGTCTGTTATCTGGCCGACTATACGGTACACTGCGCCCGATGCGTCGGCAACGCTTGCGTACAGCAGTCTGCACCAGCGGTACCCCGTACCCCAGTTGTCGGCAACATATTCAAGCGTATCGCTCATCGGGCGCTTTCGAGCAATGCTTATCGCATTGCGCAGCGTTTGAACATAATCAGGATTTACTACGCTGCTATGACGGACGTATTCATAATAGTTTTCGTGTACAAAGCGTTTTACTCCCTTGCCCTGAATCACAGTTTCAAAGACAAGCGTATCACTGCTCACATCGTAGTCAAATATAGCAAAACCATTATGTTCCAGGATTAATCTGTTGCGCTCATTCTCTATTTCCTGAGCGTGCTGACGTGTTACATCAGTCACCGTGACCACAGCGCCGACACTATTCCCGTCTTTGTCAAAATCAGTGATAAAGCCGGCGCGGCAGTAATGACGCGAACCATCGGCGAAAATGAACTGTATTGTTTCGGCGCCTTCACTCTCGCCCGCGTCTATACGGGCATAGAAATCTCTGTATCGCTGCCTGTCGCCCGGCGCGACAGCGTTCATTACCCTTTCGTCCACACGCTGGACGTTGTCCGACATCTTTGAAAGGGCGGCATAGTCATCGGGCATGGACAACGCTCGCGTTGCAGTATCGTAACGGCACACGGCGACACGGCTCTCGGCCAAAGCAAGGCGCATATCGTCACTGCGTTTTCTCAGCATTTCCACTTCCGTCACGTCAGAACGAGTAATTACTATAGCGCGCTTATCTTCATTAAGCCAGCAATACTCCCATTTTTTGTAGTATATCTTTTCCTGTATTTCCACAGGAAACACCACGCTCACGGGAGATTTCTCGGAGAGGCGGCGCATAAGCACGTCTAATCGCATTGATTCCGCCGCCTGGCTACGAAAACTCTCACTAATATAGTAATTGATAAATTTATCTATATTATCAATGTATGACAATTCCTTGTCCATTTTCAGTTCAATCTCAAGAGCAGGCATATGGTAGCAGCGCATATATCCGGAATCCACATATATTATTCCCAGAAGTTCAAAGCTGTTTTGGCTCACTGCCAATGCTATATCTCGATTCATTACCTCTATGTCAATATCCACAGAGGAAATCAACGCCTTGGGTTTTCCGTTATTGTCATGAAACATCCTCGCAGTGGTGCGCACCCAGCGCGGAAGCTTTTCATCGAACAGAATACGCCTATACTCCACGCTCATCGTTTTTTTGCCATGAAGAAGGGCCTCTTTCAAAGCTTCCAAATTCAGCGTTTTATCGACAGCCTCGCGACGTTTAGGTTCATACACACGCTCCAAAAGCACGGTGACGGCATCTGAATATTTCATACCGACGCGGCCGAATGTGCCGCGATACGCTTCAACCACGTCCGCGTTTATATCCACAAGCATGTTAACAAAAGCGCCGTTCATCTCACCATGCTCCAAGCGCGAGATAATATCGGCATACGTCCGCTCGTTTTCGCGGTTCTCTGTGTAATCCTCGCCCGCAAACGACAGCGAAATGACACTGCCGTCACGGTCACGGATAACCGCGCAGGAAACGCGCATCCATTCCATGCCGCATACATGCTTTTTCATATGCAGAATAAAGCTGCTTTTCTCGGCAGTTTCAGAGGCTTGGAGCAATTTTTCCACATGCTCCCTCATGGATTCCTCCGCACTTTCCTCCAGGGTACCGGTATGGCGCAGACCGCACTGCCTGCCGTCTTTTATTTTGCCTATTCCGAGCCTCGCTGCGTTTTTGTTTACCACAGGGTATATATCGTTCTTCATATCATAAGACCAGAAGTACAGCGACGATGCATCCAGCGCCATCTCCAAAGCATGCCTCCGGGCAATGGCCTCCGTTTCGGCGGAAATATCAATGGCGGTTCCTATTGCGCTTACCGGCTTTCCGTCGGCGAACACTGTATAGAGGTTAATGCGCTGCCAATGATACTCTCCGTCCTCTAACAAAAACAGTATATCCGCAGCTGCGGTTTCCGCCCCGGAGTCTATTGCCTCATACAGCGCCCTTATGTCTTCGGCAGAGCGCTCTGCCACCATGCCGCTTTCTATTAAAGACTCCGGCACATTTTCCATTACCTGAGGCATGTGTCCATGCCGATAGGTATTCAGCATGGTGTACGACTTTTTCAGCGGGTCGTATTCCCAAACAAGAAGCTTTGCGCTTTTTATGGCAAATTCCATCTTCTGCTTCTCAATACTAATCTTCTCGCCTGCCATCATACGGTCGCTGATATCGGTATAGACGCAGTAAAAGCGCAGCACGCCGTCCGAGCCCTTCACCGGGTTACCTGTAAGGTTGACCCAGATATAGCTGTCATCTTTGCGCCGGATACGGTAGCTCTCGTTAAACTCCCTGTGTTCGTCAATTACATCCGCTGCGGCTTTCTTTACCTGTTCGGCATCAAGCGGATGCACGCGGCAAAAGACATCTTCCCCGAAAAAGTCTTTAAGCTCCGCTTCTTCACACCCGTACAAACGTGCGACGCCTTCGCTCACGTATTCACGTATGGGTTTTCCGTCTTTTATCACAAATATCTCCACACCGCCCGGTGCGTTCTTTATCATTGCCTCTGTCTGCCGGTTCTTTTCAATAAGCTCCGTTTCAAGCCGTTTGCGTTCTTGGAAGTCAGACACAGTCATGTAATACCATGTTCGGCCCTCGATGTCCTTTACAAGATGCCCAATCGCATACACCCATTTAGGTTCCCCGAACTTTGTAGCCAGTCTGAATTCCAGTGCGCCATACTGCCCGTTTTTTTGAACCTGTTGTCTGATGCGCTCCATTATTTCTTGGGCATTGTCGCCATAACAAAGGCGCGAAAAGCGATTTTCATACAGCTCCTCATACTCCTGCCGCGTGCATTCGAGAAGTTCAAGCATTTTATCGCTTATATAGCCGATAAAATCCTCATCTACAGAACATTTGAGAATTCCGCTGGGCATAGACTGTACGAGAACCTTCATCTCATCCTCAAACGTCCTCTGCTCAGTTATGTCAAAAAACGTAACATATAAAAGAGGCGGCTGAGCGCCGTTGAGTTTTATGTTACATATTGTGCGCAGCCAAAACAAGCTGCCGTCCTTTCTTCTTGCAGGTATAATATGCTCGTTGGTCCCCTCTTTTGCAATGTCGCCGATGTTCTGTTCAAAATGTTTTTCAGGCATGAAGGAAACCGGCAGACCCGCCGCAACACGCGCGTCATACTCCTCGCGCTCGAAGCCGAAGATTTCGCAGGTTCTGTCACTGGCAAAGATTGAATAAAGCTCGCCGTCTCTGTATTCGTAAATTGCGATACCGGCCGGAACATTTTGCACGATATTGTCCAAACGTATCCGTGTTCTATCCAATTCTTTGCGCTCTGTGATGTTTTCCGCCAATAAATAAAGTACATACCTTTTATCTCTGCCGACAAGATAACGAGCATGTACAAGCAGCCAAATATCCTCGCCGGCATGTTCAAACGGCAGCACATGCAGCTCGCATTGCTGCTCGCGTTCGCTTGATATCACAAGGCGAAGCATATCAAGAAAAGCCTGACGAGATTCCGGGTAAAGCCACTTTTGCATATGGATAAGCTTCCCCGCGCACTTCCCGCCGTCCACCCCGATAAGTTCAAAGAACCTGTCATTTACACGCAGCACCTCAACATTGTCATCGTGAAGCTCTACAATAAGAGCGCCGCCGACAAAGCTGTTAAACATCAGCGTTGCCTGTGTCGATGCGTCCAAGAAATCCACCGTACCCTCTATGCCGAGTTCGGTCTTTTCCGACTCACCGCACACCACGGCAGAGGATGTGAGCAGTTTTTCAAACTCGTCCGCAGGAACGGGGCGTGAGAAATAATAACCCTGCATATGTACGCAGCCGAGACTTTTCAGGTAGTCCGCCTGCTCCTTTGTTTCCACGCCTTCGGCTATAACCGACAAGTCTATCCAGTTTGCCATCCGCACAACGGAACTCAGTATGCGCCCTGCGCGGGAGTTGTTCTTACAGCTGCTGATGAATTTAATGTCCAGCTTCAGCGTGTCCACGCACACATCCTTTAGCGTGTTAAGCGAAGAGTAGCCGCTGCCGAAATCATCCATCTCCACATGAAAGCCCTGAATCTTAAGCGCATCTATCGCCGAAATCAGGCGTTCCGTATCCTGCATAAAGGCAGTTTCTGTCACTTCAAGGCGCAGCATAGATATGTCGAGCCCGTATTTTTCCAGCAGCGCAACAATCGCCTTGCCCGGCCCACCGCCGTATAAATCATGCCGAGAAATGTTTACAGAAATCGGCACCATCGGAAGACCTCTGTCCTTCCAGCTCTTGAGCAGTATACAAACCTGTTCACAGACGTATTCGTCCATCCGTCCGATAAACCCGTTGCGCTCAAAGAGCGGCACGAATTTCAGTGGAGGAATGAGCCCCTTCTGCGGATGCTGCCAGCGCACCAGCGCTTCCGCACCCACCAGAGTGTTGTTGGCATAGTTGTATTGAGGCTGAAGATATACAATAAACTGCCCGCCCTCAAGCGCGCTGTCCATTTCCGCAATCAGAGTCTGTTCTTCAAGCAACGATTCGCGCATGGATTCCTCATACCATGCCACGCGGCGCGTATAGCTGTTTTTTGTGGAGCGCAGCGCAAGAAGCGCCCGGTCGCACATCAAGGACACATCCAAAAAATGGTCGTCCACTGCGTACACACCCGCACGCGATACAAAGCCGAAATTTTTATTCAAACCGGCAACGAATCGTTCAAGCTGCCCAAATGCGTCATTTTCAATAAAAGAATCATATTCAAAACAGGCAACGAAATGGTCTGCCTCCAGATGCCCGCAAACCAGAATGCCGCCCCCGATATTCGAACGGAACGCCCAGCCTATGTCAGCAAGCAGCTTGTCTCCCGCCTCCGTACCGAACATATCGTTATACACTTTGAAACGGTCTATGTCCCAACGGCAAATAACGTATTTTTTGTTCATGCTCTCTCGAAGCAGTTCGCCCGTTTTTCGGCAAAACGCCTGTTTGGTATAAATGCCGGTTTTTTCATCTATCTCAGCCTGTTTAAGCAGCCGCTCATATACGGAATACTCTTCCACCAGCTTGTCGGACTCACGGCGGCGTATTGCATTTCTGACACTGTGACGGACTATCCCCGCGCTAAAGGGCTTTGTAATAACATCCTGCGCCCCATGATTCAACGCCCTTGTCTGGCTTTCCTCGTCCTCCGCAGAAGTAACCACTATTACAGGAACACGCGAAAGTTCAGGGTCATCATGCAGCACGCGGAGCATTTCATATCCGTCCATAACCGGCATCATTATATCGAGGAGTACCGCGTCCACATTCACGCTGTGCAGCGTATCCAACGCCTGCTTCCCGTTCTCCGCTTCCAAAATATTGTATTCATTCGCAAACATCTCTCCGAGGATTCCGCGGTTTATCGCCACGTCGTCCACGACAAGAATAGTCTGCCTGTTCTTTTGCATAGATTTGCCAGTTGTGATGTCCATAACGCACCTCCTTATATATCCACAGCCGCATTCAATACCAAACGACACTCACTTGTCACTATTATCTTGCATATATTTTACCACAATTTCTTCTATAATGCAACACGTTTTGCAAAGAAAAAAGAGGCTCGCATGTGGAGCCTCTTTTGCCGCGTATTGGTTTATTATCAGTACATTCCGCCGCCCATTGCCGCGGCCTGTGCCGCAGCAGCTGCGGCAGCATCTTCTTTAGCGGGTTTGTCTGCAACAAGACTCTCCGTTGTGAGAACCATTGCCGCGACGCTTGCCGCATTCTGAAGCGCACTTCTGGTTACCTTGGTGGGGTCTACTATGCCGGCTTTGAACATGTCTACAAGTTCGCCTGTAAGTGCGTTGTAGCCCATGCCCTTTTTGGCTGCCTTAACCTGCTCAACCGCAACCGCGCCTTCTATGCCGGCATTCGCGCTGATTTGGCGAAGCGGTTCCTCCAGCGCGCGCAGAATGATTGACGCGCCTGTTTTCTCATCGCCGGAAAGCGTGTTGACGAGCGACGCGACTTTCTTGGTCGCCGCTAAATAGGACGTACCGCCGCCGGTCACTATGCCTTCTTCGACCGCCGCGCGTGTTGCCGCAAGCGCATCCTCAATTCTGAGCTTCTTTTCCTTCATTTCAGTTTCCGTCGCCGCGCCCACTTTCACAACTGCTACGCCGCCGGCGAGTTTCGCGAGACGCTCCTGGAGCTTTTCGCGGTCAAACTCGGATGTGGAAGCCTCGTACTCGTTTCTTATCTGCGCAACGCGGTCGGAAATATCCTTGGAGTTTCCGCTGCCGTCAACAATGATGGTGTTTTCCTTCTGAACTTTCACCTGACGTGCGCGGCCAAGCTGTGCAAGCTGAGTCTCCTTAAGCTCCAATCCCAGCTCCTCGCTGATAACTGTGCCGCCCGTGAGGATGGCTATATCCTGAAGCATTGCCTTTCTTCTGTCACCAAAGCCGGGCGCTTTAACCGCAACACACGTAAATGTTCCGCGCAGCTTGTTTACTACAAGCGTTGTAAGCGCCTCACCCTCTATATCCTCGGCAATGATAAGGAGTTTTCTGCCCTGCTGAACTATCTGCTCCAGTATGGGAAGAATGTCCTGAATATTGGAAATTTTCTTATCTGTTATGAGGATGTACGGGTCGTCAAGCTCCGCTTCCATCTTCTCTGTGTCTGTAACCATATATGGCGAAAGGTAGCCGCGGTCAAACTGCATTCCCTCGACAACTTCGCTGTACGTCTCGGCAGTTTTGGACTCCTCAACCGTTATAACGCCATCTTTGGAAACCTTTTCCATGGCCTCTGCAATAAGCTCGCCTATCGTCTCATCGCCCGCGGAAATAGAAGCAACGCGCGCAATGTCCTCTCTGCCCTTTACCTTTTTGCTGTCGGCAATTATAGAATCAACCGCTGCGTCAACCGCCTTCGCGATACCCTTCTTAAGCACCATGGGATTTGCGCCCGCAGCCACATTCTTAAGTCCCTCGCGAATTATCGCCTGAGCAAGCAGAGTTGCCGTTGTGGTTCCGTCGCCCGCAACATCGTTGGTCTTTGTGGCAACTTCCTTTACAAGCTGAGCGCCCATGTTTTCAAAGGGATTTTCAAGCTCTATTTCCTTTGCGATTGTAACGCCGTCGTTGGTGATAAGCGGCGAGCCGAATTTTTTATCAAGCACCACATTTCTTCCTTTGGGACCAAGCGTTACCTTTACGGTATTCGCAAGCTGGTTCACGCCGTTTTCAAGAGCCTTGCGCGCGTCTTCTCCGAATAAAATATCCTTAGCCATCAAAAATCACTCCTTCTAATTCTCTAATTCTTATTTGTCGATTTTAGCCAAAATATCGCTCTGGCGAAGAATTGTGTACTCAACGCCGTCCAGCTTCACCTCTGTGCCGGCATACTTGGAGATTATCACCTTGTCTCCCTTTTTTACTTCCATTTTAATCTCCTTGCCATCCACTACGCCGCCGGGACCTACTTCCACCACCTCTGCGTATTGGGGCTTTTCCTTAGCGTTGCCCGGAAGAACGATTCCACTCTTTGTCGTTTCCTCGCTCTCCACCATCTTGATGACTACTCTGTCTGCCAATGGTTTGATGTTCATTATATTACCTCCTAAAAATTTAGTAGCTCCTCTTTTGTTAGCACTCTTGAACATTGAGTGCTAACAGCTATAATAATACGCATTACACAGATGTTTTTCAACCTCCGTTTTTTTGGCAAAATCGGTGTTTTGCTCATAATATCTCTTGTTTGCTTTCACTATCTCGCTCTTTCGTTCATTTGTGAAAAAACTTTGAACTATTTTTACTGCATCCGGCATATATAATAATATTGATAAAGTTTCGAAAGGATACGTGAAAACATGAAAAAAGAAATAGCCTTAAAACCTTTGTGTGAATACGGAAGCTGCGCGGCATACATAACCGATAATTCAATCTCGCTGCGCTGCGGCGGCGTTAACGGCTGCTTGAAGGCATGGCTTACCGGCAGCGGCACAAATTTGCCGCTTGGCAACCTTGTAAACGGGCAGCTTCAGCGTGAGGCGGACGTGGGAGCGTACTGCGGAATTCTGGTTACGCAGTCAGGCAGGCAGATGTTTTACGGAAAGTACGCGGAAGAATGCGAAAACGCGCAGGAAGCCGTTCCTCTCAAAGAAGCGGAAGAGACAACCGAGTCAAAGGAAACCGAAGAAGCTGCAAAAGACACTCCAATCGAGGATGCGCCGGTGCCGGAAGCGCCTACCGAATGCAAGTTCCTTCTTAAAAACGATGGGTTTCATTGGCGGCATATAACTGACTCGGCATATCCATCCGATTCGCTGAGCGTTCGCTATATATTGAGCCATACCACGGTATATAACTCCTTTCTTGCGCACGGCGGATATTATTACGGCGAGAAAGAGGGCGCGGCCGCTATCGCCATGGAATGCGACATAAAAAACGAGCCGCATCCCATGCCGCACATGGCGCAATTTGCCACGTATATCAAGCCGTACTTTATTGTCTGTGTAAATCTTGAAACCAAAGAATTCTATCCTTACGCATAATAGACAAACGCCCAAAAAGCCGGTACACGCCGGCTTTTTGAGCGTTACGATATCTTGCTTCTGTTCGCAATTGAAAACTTTTACATCATCGGTTATAGTTTTCTCATACGCCTCTTTACCATAAGCATCCATTTCCGATTTGTTCTTTTATTTTCATACCGCATCTTCCTCTCTGATTTACTCAAAATCTACCACATCTACCCATGACAACAGGAGCTCGCGCTCCTCAGGTTTGCCTTTTACAGACTGTGATGCGGCTACAATAGGAATCCACTTTTGCACATATTGCTTCGCTGTATCCGTCTTTTCGCAAAACAGCTTAAGGTATTTACTGGCGCCGTCAATATCTCCTGAAAGCCAGAACAGCAAATAAGTTCTTGCCGCATCCGCCGAAGCATTGCCCTGTGTCGCGTGCGACCAGTCGAGAAGATACGCCTTGTTGTCCTTCTCCGAAATAATAATATTTGAAGGGTTGAAATCGCCGTGGCACACCTTGTCGTGGCGCGGCATAGATTCAAGGCGAGTGTGCAGCTCATAGCGCGTCGTAGCATCAAGCTTCGCCTCGGAAATTTTACGGTTCATTTTGTCCTTAAGCTTGTTCAACAGAGGCGATTTAACACTGTGCACTTTAATCTGCAAATCTACGAACAGATTCAGGTATTCATCATACTTATCGGGGTTCTCGCGCATAAGCTCCTCAAGCGTCTTTCCCGGGATATACTCTGTTGTTATTGCCCATTTTCCGTCAATTTTAGACACTTCAAGTATTTTAGGAATATCAAGCCCTGTTTCCTCTACACGCGCCTGATTGAGCGCCTCGTTGAGAATATCGGACTTGGAAAAGTCCTCATCAAATACTTTTATTGCCCTGTCTCCGTTGCGATACACCGTCTTAGAAGTTCTTACAGCTATAATTTTATCAAATTGCATTGTCTTCACCCTCCTTTTCAAACATTCACATGCTTACCGTAGTAAGCGTTAAGATACATCTGTTTAATCTCACTCATAAGCGGATAGCGCGGGTTAGCTCCGGTGCACTGGTCGTCAAACGCTTGGAGCGTCATTTCATCAAGACGAGCAAGAAATTCCTTTTCGTCTACACCGTAATCCTTAATTGTCTTTTTAATACCCACATGTTCTTTAAGGTCGTTAACAGCTTTAATGAGATTTTCCAGTTTTTCCTCGTTCGTTTTGCCGCCTAAGTTGAGATAATCCGCTGTTTCGGCGTATTTTTCCAGTGTGTGCGGATGGTCATACTGAGGGAAGGTACCCATTTTTGTCGGCGCCTGTGCTGCATTAAAGCGAAGCGTTTCTTCAAGCATGAGCGCGTTGGCAACTCCGTGGGGCAGGTGGTGAAACGCTCCGAGCTTATGCGCCATGGAATGGCACACACCGAGGAACGCGTTTGCAAACGCCATACCTGCCATTGTGGCCGCGTTTGCCATTTTCTCACGCGCAACAGGGTCATTGGGACCGTTGTCGTATGCACGCGGTAAATATTTGAATATCATCTTTAGAGAACGGTGCGCCAAAGAGTCTGTGTAATCCGTGGCAAGCATAGCCGCTATCGCCTCAAGGTTATGACTGACCGCGTCAATGCCCGATGCAGAGGTAAGTCCTTTAGGCGCGCTCATGTGGAAATCGGCATCAATTATCGCCATATTGGGCATCAGCTCATAGTCCGCCAGGGGATATTTAACACCGCTCTTCTCATCGGTAATCACTGCAAACGGGGTTACTTCGCTTCCTGTGCCGGCCGATGTGGGAATGGCAATGAAATAAGCCTTTTCACCCATTTTCGGAAACGTGTATATACGCTTACGAATGTCGGAAAAGCGCATAGCCATGTCCATGAAATCCGCCTCCGGGTGTTCGTAAAGCACCCACATGATTTTAGCTGCGTCCATCGCGCTGCCTCCACCGAGGGCTATAATGCAGTCCGGTTCAAACGCGCGCATCTGGGCGGCGCCTTCCTGCGCGCAGCCAAGCGTCGGGTCAGGAGCGACGTTAAAGAATGTTGAATGTGCAATACCCATCTCGTCAAGCTTATCTGTGATGGGCTTGGCGTAGCCGTTCTGATAGAGGAATGAATCCGTTACTATAAACGCTCTTTTCTTGCCCATCACACTCTTTAGTTCATCAAGAGCAACAGGCAGACAGCCTTTCTTTATATACACCTTTTGAGGCGCTCTGAACCACAGCATATTTTCTCTCCTCTCGGCAACCGTTTTAATATTGATAAGGTGTTTCACGCCCACGTTCTCGGAAACGGAGTTTCCTCCCCAGCTTCCGCATCCCAGCGTAAGCGAGGGCGCTAATTTGAAGTTGTACAGGTCTCCTATGCCGCCGTGAGATGAGGGAGTATTCACAAGTATGCGGCAAGTTTTCATTCTTTCGGCAAACTCATCTATTTTTGCCTTTTCGGTATTTGCATTAAGATAAATAGAGGATGTGTGGCCGTAGCCTCCGTCCGCAATAAGATGTTCAGCCTTGTCAAATGCGTCATAAATGTCCTTTGCGCGATACATGGCAAGCACAGGAGAAAGTTTTTCGTGCGCAAACTCCTCACCAATGTCCACACTTTCAACCTCGCCGATAAGAATCTTTGTCTTATCGGGTACTTCCACTCCCGCAAGGTCTGCTATGCATTTGGCGCTCTGTCCCACAATTTTTGCGTTGAGTGCGCCGTTTATCAGTATAGTTTTTCTGACATTCTCGGTCTCATCATCGCTCAGGAAATAGCAGCCTCGCGCCGCAAACTCCTGTTTGACAGCATCATAAACCTTCTCCAGCACAATGACCGACTGTTCTGATGCGCAAATCATGCCGTTATCAAAGGTTTTGGAATGGATGATGGAGTTTACGGCAAGTACAACGTCCGCACTGTCATCGATAATGGCGGGTGTGTTACCCGCTCCCACACCGAGCGCCGGAGTGCCGCTCGAATATGCCGCCTTTACCATGCCGGGGCCGCCGGTTGCAAGTATAATGTCCGCTTCACGCATTACAAGATTTGTAAGTTCAAGACTTGGAACGTCTATCCACGATATGATGTCCTCAGGCGCACCGGCAGCAACTGCCGCCTCAAGTACAGTTTTTGCAGCCGCTATAGTCGAATTTTTTGCTCGCGGATGCGGACTGATTATAATTCCGTTTCTTGTTTTAAGGGCGAGCAGTGTTTTGAAAATTGCGGTAGATGTGGGATTCGTAGTTGGAATTACCGCTGCGACAACACCGATAGGTTCCGCTATCTTCTTTATTCCGTATGCTTTATCCTCCTCCAATACGCCGCACGTTTTCGTGTTCCGGTACGTATTGTATATATACTCCGATGCGAAGTGATTCTTAATTACCTTGTCTTCAACTACGCCCATACCCGTCTCTTCAACTGCCATCTGCGCTAAAGATATACGCGCCTGGTTCGCCGCAATGGCGGCCGCACGGAAGATTTCGTCCACCTTATCTTGCGTAAAGGCGGAGTAATTTATCTGAGCCGCTTTTACCTTTTGAAGCATGACCTCCAGCTTCTCCGGCGTGTCCGTCACCGTATACTTTTTCAATTTCATTTTACAGCACCTCGTTTTTTAATTATTGTATGCAAGCCGTTTTGACAGCTCGGCTATCGAACTTGCAATGTCCTCGTTCTTGAGTATTATTCCCTGTGGCACACATATATGCACCGGTGAGAAATTTGAAATGGCACGTATACCCGCTTCAATCATCCTGTCGCAGGCCGCCTGCGCTTGCGGTGCGGGAACCGTGAGGATTCCAACCTTGATGTTTTTTTCAAGGCAATATTCTGTTAGTTTTTCCATCGGCATTATTTCTTTTCCGTCTGCACGCAGTCCCGTCTTAGAAAAGTCAGTGTCAAATCCGGCAGCAATGTTCAGCCCGTACTCGGAAAAACCCTCATAGCCGAGAATTGCTCTCCCAAGCTTACCGCAGCCCACAACAACCGCGTCGCTAATATTATTGTAGCCCAGAAAATCCTCCAGGTCATCGATAAGCTCGGCAATAATATAACCTATACGGGGCCTCCCCGCACCGGAAACTGCGGCAAGGTCTTTGCGCACCTGTATCTCGCCGAGCCTCAGCGCCTCGGCAATGTGTGCGCTCGATATATTCGATGCGGCCTCGCTCGTCGCCGCAATCTCCCGCAAATACGTCAGGTATTGCGGCAGCCGGCTTCGAGTAGATTGAGATATTTCTTTCATCTGCACACTCAGCCTCCTCTCTTCGTGTTTTATATTACTACAGCTGCGCGAATTTGTGAAATGCAAAAAAGGTATATCGATATGCTTTTATCGATATACCTTTCACTATTTTGCATTACAGAAACTTTCGTTTTGCCTCGCAAACCTCATTAACAAAGCGCTTGTCAAGCTCGGTGAGCGCGTAGTTTTTGCGGTAGATAAGGACGTCCTTATAAACCTTATTATTGGCCGAACATTTTCGCTGCACGAGATTATGCCGTGCCAGCAGCACAGTTGGAATCGGGGACACCCACATAAATGTTGTTGGGACGGATTCAAGCAAATCGAACTGGCTTCCGCGCTCAAACACAAAAATGTGCTTATCCACAAACTTGGATAGTTCCGCCTTTTTAACGTCCACCAAAGGCAGTGAGGGAACATATGGGTCTGCATGCGTAATCTCTGTATACGCTTCAAGGTCTTCCGGCAAGATATCGTCCTTTTGGGCAAGCGGCGAGTTTTGCGATGTAAGCAGTACATAGGAGAACTCGGTTATTGTCTCATGCACGAGGCGCTTTTCCCGAAAGAAGCGTTTGAAATACTCGTCAAAAGCCGTCTGGTAACGCACAATGCCCAAATTGTACTCCTCACGCAGGACGTTGTTTATAGTGCGCTGCGAGTTCGTTTCTTTGTAAAATATTTCCGCCGGCAGAAGCGTGTCCACATGCTTTGCAAATTGCGTAAACGCGTACGAGATATAGCTCGCACGAGGCGTGCACACCGAAAATTTCTGCACCTTCTTATTCCCCGTCTTATATATTGCCTCCACTTCGTCCACCTGGGCAAGAATCTTTCTGGCGTAGTGCAAAAACTCCTCGCCGACGGGTGTTACAGTAATGCCCTTGGAGGTTCTGTCAAATATCACTATGCCCAAATCTTCCTCAAGTTCTTTAATTGCACGGCTCAAATTGGGCTGACCCATATAGAGGTTCTCCGCCGCGCGGCTTATAGATTTGGTTTTAGCTACTTCAAGCGCGTATTTCATATGAACAATGTTCATTTCAGCTTATACCCCGTTATAGTCACCGCGGCGACAATTTTTCCCTCTCCGTCCGTCACATCAACACGATAGCAGCATGTACTGCGCCCATCTTTCAAGCATTTCGCAACGGCGCAAAGCGTTTCACCTTTCGCTGTGCCGAGGAAGCGAATGTCTGAACTTATAGACACAGTGGACGGTTTTTCCCAGTTGGACGCCACGGCAAACGCAAAGTCCGCTAATGTGAAATAAACGCCGCCCATAACATCTCCCATCGCGTTCTTATGGCGCAAGCTCAGCCTAAGACTGCACTTTGAGTACTTCTCACCTATTTCATCAACAACCGCTCCGTTTTCCGTGGCAAAGCGGTCCTTGGCAAACAATTCTCTAACTTCTTCAATTTTACGCATCGCGCTCTCCTCTTCTATATTATTTCTGTACAACGATTTTACTAAAACGCACGGCTGCTCGCCGTGCGTTTTAACCAATTCTTACTGCTGCGCTCTCTTTACCAGCTTATCATATTTCTGTTTGGCAGATTCCTCTGCTTTTGCAAAGAGGGCCTTTGCTCTGTCAGGATTTGAGCGCGCAAGGCTGTTATAACGAACCTCGTTCATAATGAAGTCCTGATACTGAGCCGTCGGCGCCTTGGAGTCCAGCTGGAATGGGTTTTTGCCCTCCGCAGCAAGGCGGGGATCGTAGCGGAACAAGAACCAGTAACCGGCTTCTACCGCTTTTTTCTCTTCCGTTTGCGCAATGCTCATCCCGCCTTTGATGCCATGGTTAATGCAGGGCGCGTACGCAATCACGATGGAGGGACCGTTATAGCTTTCCGCCTCGCTTATGGCCTTTATGCACTGGTTATAGTCGGCTCCCTGAGCAACCTGAGCCACATAAACATAACCATAGCTCATGGCAATACCCGCAAGGTCTTTTTTACCGACGACTTTTCCGGCCGCCGCAAACTGTGCGATAGCTCCTGTAGGCGTTGCCTTGGAGGCCTGTCCGCCTGTGTTGGAATAAACCTCGGTATCAAATACCATAACGTTTACGTCCTCGCCGCTGGCAAGTACGTGGTCAAGTCCGCCAAACCCAATGTCATACGCCCAGCCATCGCCGCCGAAAATCCAAACTGACTTTTTGGACAGGAAATCCTTATCCGCCAGCACGTTCTTGGCCTCGGGCGTGTTCATTTTGCTGATTGCTGCAATAAGTTCTTCTGTCGCCACCTTGTTGGCGGAACCGTCGTCCTTTGTTTGTATGAACTTATCTATGATTGCCTTTGTAGCTTCATCCGCGCTGTCCTTAAGAGCGGCAACCTTGCCTATAGCATCCTCGCGGATGGTATTCTGTGCCAAGAACATGCCATAGCCGTACTCTGCGTTATCCTCAAACAAGCTGTTTGCCCACGCAGGACCATGGCCATCGGCGTTGGTGGTGTAAGGCGTAGATGGTGAACTTCCACCCCAAATAGAAGAACATCCCGTAGCGTTTGCGATATACATCCTGTCACCAAAGAGCTGGGTCACCAGCTTTGCATACGGCGTTTCGCCGCAGCCTGCACAAGCTCCGGAGAACTCTAAAAGCGGCTGCCTGAACTGGCTCCCCTTAACCGTAGTTGCCTTAAACTTTTCGGCAACTTCCGCCTTCGCGGGAACCTTAATACCGTAGTCAAACACTGCCTGCTCCGCTTCCTGTGTTTCGAGAGGTTTCATCGCAAGCGCCTTCTCACCCTTTTTACCCGGGCAAATGTTAACGCATGAACCGCAGCCTGTGCAGTCAAGCACAGAAATTGCCATTGCAAAATAGTAGCCGTCCATCTGAGTCATGTTAATATACTTAATGTTTGCGGGCGCACTGTCAACCTCCTGTTGTGTGAGTACAACGGGGCGAATACAAGCGTGCGGACATACATACGAACAGAAGTTACACTGTATGCAGTTGTCCTTATTCCATTCCGGCACATCTATAGCGATTCCGCGCTTTTCAAACGCGGCGCTGCCCAGCGGCACCTCGCCGTCCACATACTTCTCAAACGCAGAAACGGGAAGCTTTGTCCCTTCAAACGCACTGATGGGGTTAAGGATGTTGTTAACATAATCAATGAGCGCACCTTCTCCGTCAAATTTAACGGAAAGATCCTCGTCTGCAGCTGTCTTCCAGCTTTCGGGAACGTTAACCTTAACAATCTGCTTTGCACCAGCATCAATAGCGTCGTGGTTCATTTTCACAACTGCTTCGCCCTTTTTGCTGTAGGAGGCCGTTGCCGCATCTTTCATATATCTGATTGCGTCGTCGGCGGGGATGATATTCGCAAGGGTAAAGAACGCCGACTGCAACACAGTATTGATGCGGCTGCCAAGACCTATCTCCTTGCCTATCTTCACACCGTCTATCGTATAGAACTGGATGTTGTTTTGCGCAATATATCTCTTGACTTGTCCCGGTATATGCTCCTCCATCTCCTCCGGCGTCCAGCCGCAGTTGAGAAGGAATACTCCGCCCGGCTTAACATCTGAGACCATGTCGTACTTTCTTATATAAGAAGCCTTGTGACACGCGACAAAGTCCGCCTTGTTAATGAGATACGTCGAAGTAATCTTGGACTTGCCAAAACGCAGATGCGAAATTGTCAGGCCGCCGGACTTCTTGGAATCATAATCAAAATACGCCTGCACATACATGTCTGTATGGTCACCGATAATTTTTACGGAGTTCTTGTTCGCACCTACAGTACCATCTGCGCCAAGACCCCAGAACTTACAGCTTGTTGTTCCGGCAGGTGTCGTGTCGGGATTTTCTTCAATCGGCAGCGAGGTATAGGTAACGTCGTCGTTGATACCTATGGTAAAGCGGTTTTTCTCGGTATTCTTGTATACTGCGATAATCTGTGCAGGTGTCGTGTCTTTGGAACCAAGACCGTAGCGGCCTCCGAGAATTTTAACCGAAGCAAATTCCGTATCACGAAGCGCAGCGCATACGTCAAGATAAAGAGGCTCGCCTATGCTGCCGGGTTCCTTAGTACGGTCAAGCACGCTTATGCACTTAACGCTCTTGGGAATTGCTTTAAGAAGATACTGCTGAGAAAACGGTCTGTAAAGACGAACCGTTATAAGACCGACTTTCGCACCGTTGGCATTGAGATAGTCCACCGTTTCTATAATAGTATCACATGCGCTGCCCATGGCGATTATAACATGAGTTGCGTCTGGCGCGCCGTGGTAATTGAAGGGTTTATAGTCTGTGCCAATCTGCTCGTTAACCTTATCCATGTACTCTTCCACAATAGCCGGAACCGCGTCATAAAATTTGTTGTTCGCCTCTTTTGCCTGGAAGAATATGTCGGGGTTTTGAGCCGTGCCTCTCTGCGCCGGGTGGTTGGGATTAAGCGCATGTGCACGAAAAGCGGCAACAGCGTCAAAATCCACCATCTTGGCAAGGTCCTCATTTGACCAGCAGGCAACTTTCTGGTACTCGTGAGATGTCCTAAATCCATCGAAGAAATGCATAAACGGAACTCTGCTCTTTATCGTCGCCAAGTGCGCAACTGCGCCGAGGTCCATTGCTTCCTGCGGATTTGTGGAGGCTATCATCGCATATCCTGTCTGGCGGCAGGCATAAACGTCCTGATGGTCGCCGAAAATGGAAAGCGCATGAGAAGCGAGAGCGCGCGCCGACACATTGATAACCGAGGGCAAAAGTTCACCCGCGATTTTGTACATATTGGGAATCATTAAAAGTAATCCCTGCGACGCCGTATACGTCGTTGTCAAGGCGCCCGCAGCCAAGGAGCCGTGTACAGCGCCCGCTGCACCGCCCTCCGACTGCATTTCGGCAATTTTAACCGTTCTTCCGAACAAGTTAAGTCTGCCCTCTGTCGCCCATTTATCCGTTGATTCCGCCATCGGAGAAGACGGTGTAATCGGATAAATCGCCGCAACGTCCGTAAACGCATACGAAACGTGCGCGGCGGCAGTGTTACCATCCATGGTCTTCATTTTTCGTGCCATTTTTATTATCCTCCTCAGTATATAATATTGCATAGCGCATTATTAGCTTTATTATTATATATCTTGGAATAAGCATAGTCAAGTAATAAATTATATACTTTTCGAGTTTTTGTGCTTTGATTTTTGTAATTGTTGTGTTACAATATTACTCGGAGTTGATTTTATGAGTTCAAAAAAACATATAAAGGCAGGCAACGTTTTAATTGGCGGCGGCGCTCCGATAAGTGTGCAGTCTATGACAAACACCGACACGCGTGACATTGACGCAACAGTTACCCAGATAAACCGGCTTGCCGCGCGCGGCTGTGACATAGTTCGTCTCGCCATTTTGGATATGGAGGCAGCGGAAGCGTTCGGGCAAATAAAACGTCGCGTCGCTCTGCCGTTGGTGGCGGACATCCATTTTGACTACCGCCTCGCCGTTCGCTGCGCGCGCGAAGGGGCGGACAAGATTCGGATAAATCCCGGCAACATCGGCTCTAAAGAGCGCGTGCGCGCCGTAGTCGAAGAATGTGGGGAGCGCGGCATCCCCATCCGTATAGGAGTTAACGGCGGGTCGCTGCGCGACAAGAGCGCCCCGGTAACGGCAGATACGCTGTGCGAGAGCGCATTGGAACATATTTCTATTTTAGAAGATGAAAACTTTTCTGATATAGCAATATCGCTCAAGGCGAGCGATGTTAAAACTACTATTGCCGCATACAGGAAAATAGCGGGACTTGTCCCCTATCCCCTTCACGTGGGCGTTACCGAGGCGGGTACGGAGTACGAAGGCGTTATAAAGAGCGCAATTGGCATCGGCTCGCTGCTTGCAGACAACATAGGCGACACTATCCGCGTTTCACTGACAGCGGATGTGGAAAAGGAGGCTGAAGCGGGGCTTGCCATTCTCCGTGCGCTCAATCTCCGTTCCGGCGCACGCCTTACAAGCTGCCCTACCTGCGGCAGGTGCAAGGTTGACATGATTCCACTTGCACAACGCGTATACGAAAGGCTGCGCAGCGTTGATAAAGATATTACGGTTGCGGTTATGGGTTGTGCTGTAAACGGTCCGGGCGAAGCGCGCCATGCAGACGTAGGTCTTGCCTGCGGCGACGGTGAAGCGCTAATCTTTGCGCGCGGAGAGATACTCCGCAAAGTTCCTATAGACACCGCAGAGAACGAACTTTTTTACGAAATAGAAAGGTTGTAGAACGCAATGATTTCCGAAAGAATTACACTTTCCGATATTTTTTCGAGAGCGACGGGCGATGATGACGTGACAAGCGGCTTGGTGCGCGACATTTCCGCCAATCGCACGGCGCGCACGTTTGATATCTGCGTATCGTTCCCCAAAATTGTTGGCGCTGAAAAAATAGACGCGTATCGCAAAGAAGTGGAAACGTGCTACAACGCAGCCAGAGTTTCCTTTAATGTTACATATGATATTGACTCGCCTACTGACGAGGAAGTTTTAAGCGCGCTGCTCAACAGCGTGTACAGCGTGCGCAAGACCGATGCTCTGTACGATGTGATAATGAACAGCTGTAAGTGCCGTGTTGTCGGAAACCGTGCGGAAATTGAGCTTATGCACGGTAACCGCAGTCTTTTGGAGGAATCACATGTTGATGAAAAGATTGCGGACATTATGCTAAAGACACTTGGTCTTGTAATGGAAGTCTCTTTCGTTGACGGCGAACTCGACATAGAAGAAACGGTGCTAACACCAATAGCCCCGCCCGCTAAAAAGGCGGCAAAACCATATAGCGGCGGCGCTCTGTTCGGGCGCGTCTTTGATACCTCTTCACAAGTGGAAATCGCCTCTATAACAGAGGAAACCGGCAAATGCGTTATTGCGGGCAAACCGTTTGGCGTGGCTTCGAGAGTTCTTAAAAACAACACCACGCTCGTTACCTTTTATATCACCGATTTTACCTCTTCTGTTACCGTGAAGTGCTTTCTCAAAGGCAAGGATGCCAATCTGCTGACGGAAGCGCTCAAAAGCGCTGATGAAAAAGGCTCTGCGGTTGCCGTCCGAGGAGTCGCGGAGTTCGACAACTACTCAAACGAGCTTGTCGTGCGTACTTTCGCCATTATTCCGTTCTCAATGCCGCTCCGTACCGACGATTCGCCAGTAAAACGGGTGGAGCTTCATGCACACACCAAATCCTCGGCCATGGATGCCGTGGTCACGGCAAAAGAACTTGTGGAAACCGCCGTCAGATGGGGGCATACAGCCGTTGCCATAACGGACCACGGCGTTGTGCAAGCGTTTCCTGAAGCGTTTAAGACGAAAAGCCTTCTTGAAAGCGAGATTAAAATTATCTACGGGGTAGAGGGATATCTTGTGGATGACGACAAACCTCTGCGTGATGCAGTGCGCTATCATATAATTATACTTGCCAAGAACCAAACCGGACTTTTCAATCTTTATAAACTTATAAGCGCCTCTCATATCGATTACTTTTACAAAAAGCCGCTTCTTCCGCGCCGGGAGATAAATGCCCATCGTGAGGGACTGATTATAGGCTCGGCGTGCGAATCAGGTGAACTTTTCCGCGCTGTCCTGGCGAACGAGAGCGATGAACATCTGCGCTCAATAGCCGATTTTTACGATTACCTTGAAATCCAACCCATAGGCAACAACGAGTATCTGCAGCGCAGCGGCGCTGTAGCGGACATTGAATCACTGCGCAACCTTAACCGCCGCATTGCAGCGCTTGGCGATGCAATGGGGAAAATGACCGTTGCAACGTGTGATGTGCATTTTCTTGAAGCAAGAGACGAAATTTATCGCCGCATCCTGCAAGCCGGACAAGGATACACCGACGTGGAGTTTCAAGCGCCGCTCTTTTTCCGCACCACGGACGAGATGCTTGCGGAATTTGCATACCTCGGCGAAGAAAAGGCGTACGAGGTGTGCGTTGAAAATACGAACCGCATTGCAGATATGATTGATGACCTGCGCCCGGTCCCCAAAGGACAATTTGCGCCTAAAATATCCGGCAGCGCAGAAGACATCGAGCATATAGCGCGCAAAAACGCATGCGCTCTTTATGGCGATACGCTGCCGCCGATAGTGGAGCAGCGTCTTGACAAAGAGCTAAAATCTGTCATCGGCAACAACTACGCCGACCTCTATAATATAGCTCGCCTCCTGGTTCAGCACTCCGTCAGTGACGGCTATATCGTTGGCTCACGCGGCAGTGTAGGCTCTTCGCTGCTCGCGTTTTTGACCGGAATAACCGAGGTCAACTCACTTCAGCCGCATTACCGTTGTCCGAAGTGCCTATACAGCAAGTTCTTTACTGAAGGTGAATACGAATCCGGCTTTGATTTGCCCGACGCACTCTGTCCGGAATGTGGCACACGTCTTATAAAAGACGGCCACGATATTCCGTTTGAGACATTCCTCGGCTTTAAGGGCGACAAACAGCCTGATATTGACCTCAACTTTTCCGGCGAGTACCAATCTCGCGCACATAAATACACCGAAGAGCTTTTCGGAGAAGGCTATGTATTCCGTGCCGGCACTGTAAACACCGTGGCGGAAAAGACGGCCTACGGTTTTGTAATGAGTTATTTTACCGAACGCGGGCGCCGTGTTCCGAATGCGGAAGTCGAGCGTCTTAAGCGCGGCTGCATGGAAGTAAAACGCACTACTGGTCAGCACCCGGGCGGAATAATTGTTCTTCCCAAGGGACACGACATCCATGAGTTCACCCCTGTGCAGCATCCTGCGAATGACCGCGAAAGCGGTGTAATTACCACACATTTTGACTATCACAGTATAGACCAAAACCTTTTGAAGCTTGATATTTTAGGACACGATGACCCGACTATGATAAAGATGCTCGAAGATTTGACCGGCATTAAAGCAGCAGACATTCCGCTTGACGACAAAGGCGTAATGAGTCTGTTCCTCAGCACCGATGCACTCGGCGTTACTCCGGAGGAAATTGGCAGCGAAGTAGGGACTTTTGCCGTACCGGAGTTTGGTACGAAGTTCGTACGCCAGATGCTGCTTGACACCAAACCCACCACCTTCAGCGAGCTTGTAAGAATTTCAGGACTATCTCACGGCACAGACGTGTGGACTCACAACGCGCAGGACCTGGTGCGTTCAGGCACATGCAAACTGCGCGATGCCATATGCTGCCGCGACGATATAATGATATACCTCATCCACAAGGGGATGGACGCATCTAAAGCATTTAAGATAATGGAGCGTGTGAGAAAGGGAAAACATTTGACGGAAGAAGACGAAAACTCAATGCTTGAACTGGATGTTCCCGCTTGGTATATCGACTCGTGCAACAAAATCCAGTATATGTTCCCGCGCGCACATGCGGCAGCATACGTAACCATGTCGTTCAGAGTCGCTTATTTTAAGGTATATTACCCGCTCGCCTTTTATTCCACATACTACACGGTGCGCGCCGACACGTTCGACTATGAGGCGATGGCGTGCGGACAAGATAAGGTAAAACGTCTCATTCACGATATTTCACTCATAGATGAGCCTTCATCGCGGGACAAAGTCACACTTACTATTTTAGAGGTTGTAAATGAAATGTACGCCCGCGGCATAGAGTTTCTCCCTATTGATATTTACAAATCACACCCGACACGTTTTTTATGCGAGGACGGCAAAATCCGGCCCGCGCTTAACAGCCTTCCGGGTCTTGGAAGCGCTGCGGCCGAAGGTATTGCACGCGCACGCGAAACAGGCGAGTTTTTGTCCGTGGACGAGTTCAAAACACGCACCGGCGTATCAAGCGCAGCAATAGACATGTTCTCGCGCAACGGCTGCTTTGCCGGTATGCCGCAATCAAGCCAGATTAACTTGTTTGAAATGCAATAGCATACGGCTTTACCGCCCACTTTAACGAAAGGAAGCTTTCGCGCAAGCGGGAGCAAGGGTTATCAAAATGCGTCTCCCCGTACTCTATATAATAGCTCCGTGCTACAACGAAGCGGAAATAATAAGAGAGACAACATCCGCACTTTTGTCACTGCTGCGTTCTATGGAAAGCGACTGCCTTATCAGCGCTGACAGCCGCATCCTTTACGCCGATGACGGCTCCTGCGACGCGACCTGGGACATTATCAAGTCGCTCACACAGGAAAACAAGGATATTCATGCCATACGGCTCTCTCGAAACCGCGGCCATCAAAACGCGCTGATGGCGGCTCTAATGTATTCACGGGGCAAATGCGATGCCGCAGTCACCGTTGACGCGGACCTTCAGGACGACATTTCAAAAATACCCCAAATGGTTGCGCATTACCTCAAAGGCGCGCAGATAGTATACGGAGTGCGCGTATCTCGTGCAAAAGACACACGCTTTAAGCGCATAAGCGCAAGCATGTTTTACCGGCTGCTGACATTTTTAGGGGTTGAAATAGTCGGGAACCACGCCGATTTCAGACTTATGTCATCTGCAGCGCTCGATGCGCTTTCCGAATTTTCAGAGGTGAACCTCTTCCTGCGCGCCATGGCGCCGCTGATAGGCTTTAAGACCGCGCGCGTCACTTATGAGCGTCAAAAACGAATCGGGGGAAAAACCAAATACCCGCTTAGAAAAATGATTTCATTTTCACTTGACGCAATCACAAGCTTTAGCATAAAGCCAATCAGAATTATCTCTTCGATAGGGCTATTTGTATTTCTTATCAGTATCATCATGTTGATTTATTCGCTTGTACAGCATTTTGCGCACCAAACCGTCATAGGATGGAGCAGTCTTATTATTTCAGTTTGGGCGCTCGGCGGACTTCAGCTTCTGGCAATAGGAGTTATCGGCGAATATATAGGAAAAATTTACATTGAAACCAAGAGACGCCCACGCTATATTATAGAAGAAATAATCGACAAATAAATGTATGGGAGGAATTGTCATGATGGATTTTATTGAAGCGCTCAAAGTTATATTTCTCGGCATCGTAGAGGGAGTTACCGAATGGCTGCCTATAAGCAGCACTGGGCATATGCTGTTGGTGGACGAATTTCTGCAACTCAAAATGAGCGAGCAGTTTAAGGAAATGTTCTTCGTTGTCATTCAGCTTGGGGCGATTTTGGCGGTTGTGTTTCTTTTTTGGAGCAAAATGTTTCCATTCCAATTCAAAGACAAATCTCAGAGCATCGTAAAAAAGGAAACCTTCTCAATCTGGTTCAAAGTTGTCGTGGCTTGTGTTCCCGGCGCCATCGTAACTCTTTTGTTTGACGATTATATAGAGGCGCATCTTCACACCCCACCCATCATTGCCGCAATGCTGATTTTATACGGCGCGGCGTTTATCGCAGTTGAAAATCTTAATAAGCGCCGCACACCGAGAATAGAAACACTGTCCACCATTTCTTATGCGGACGCGCTTTTAATCGGTCTGTTCCAGGTGCTCTCGATAATTCCCGGCACCTCACGCTCCGGCGCGACAATAGTCGGCGCGCTTTTAATCGGCGTTTCGCGCGTGGCTGCGGCGGAATTCACATTCTTTCTCGCAGTACCGGTCATGTTCGGGTTGAGTATTATAAAAATCATCAAATTTGGTCTCGTATTCACCTCTCATGAGCTTTTTGTGCTTCTCTTGGGCATGGCCGTCGCGTTTGCCGTGTCTCTGCTCGTCATCAAGTTCTTAATGGGATACATAAAAAAGCACGATTTCAAGCTCTTTGGCTTCTACCGCATCGTTTTGGGCGCTGTCATACTTATTTACTTTGCTTTCCTCCGCTGAAAATACTCCTAACGCTAATCACCAAAGCGTCCCTGCAGGCATTCAAAATTTCTTGCGCTCAGATATACACACCCAAGCTAATGCGCTTGAAAGCTTAACTGTTTTTTCTCCCAAAGCATGGCGCTAACTTCTAATTGACACAGTCTCGCTTTTCATAAACCTTTATTAAACCATTTGTCCGGCTTGCAAAAACTGTTTGAGAGAAATCATCCAAAACAATTTCTCCTCTAAGGTTAATCATATATAATTTCCCCGAATCTCTTGGCACATCAACTGCAAATTCATTATAGAAGCTGTTCGCCTTTGTGTTTGGTTCGTTTGGTTACTTACCATTATATCACATTGGACGTTCAGCTTCTATCCTTTTTGGGTCACATCATTGCATCACATACATTTTAGGCTAAGAATTTTGGTCAGTAATAATTACAATACCAACGCCGCCCGCGACATAAGCAGCAAGACAAAATATATTGCAGGCTGATGCAGCAGATATATTTCAAACGAAAGTCTGCCCATGCGGGAAAGCAGCGGAATTCTTCTGCCCCTAAGCGCATGAAGCATTTTTCGTTTTTCAATTGCGCGGCACAGGAAAAATCCGACGGCAAACAAACTTAGCCACGGCAGCAGCGGAAAATAGTCAGCCGTTGCAAATGAATCCGGCGGAAAACCAAAATATGCCGTGAATAGATCTTTATATAAAAAATCCGGCAGTTTCACAAATCCAAACAACGCGCTTTTATCCGCTACAGTGCGCAATGAGGCAAAAAGCGCCACGCTTGCGGCAAGCCCCGTCTCCGGCGCAGTTTTTTCAAGCAGCGGCAAAAGGAGTTTCATAATCAGCATGGAACTTCCCAAAAAGGTCAATATGCCAAAATATATCGGTGTATCGGGCAGGACAAAGAAGCTTGCTGCGCTTACCGCCGCGCCTCCGATAAGGACTGTAAGCGCGCGCTTTAGCGGCTTTTTAGCTATTGCAAAGCAAAACCCCGACAGCGCTATAAAAGTGCAGCATATGCTCTGCTGCCATATGAATCCCGCCATAGATGTAAACCACGGCCAGTTTGCCCCGAAAAGATGTACCGCATCCCATGCTGCGTGGTAAAGTATCATCGAAAGCAGCGCCGCCGCCCGTATATTGTCCAATATGTAATATCTGTTCATATCTTGCGCCCCCCTGACCTAAACGTCTGTATATATGTAAATCTCAATCGGCGCGCCAAGTCAAGCGTTTTTCACAAAAAATATGTTAATTTTTTGTGAACACTTTTGGTGCGCATATGGCTTGCTATTTATAGTCGCATGTGTTAATATGGGAAATAAGAAAGGACGTGCCCAACAATGAAAAGATTTATCTGCATATTGACCGCAACTGCCCTTTTGTGCGCAGGCTGCGCCTTTAGAGCTGAGAAAGAAAAAAAAGACACAAGAATAATGCATGTTATCAAAACCGAGGAATATGACTGGGCGCAGAGCCTATATTGCTTCGCGCGTTATAAAAACAGCGGAAAAATTGTGCCGCTCAGCGAATATTCCAACGGCTATCTGTACGCGTACGCGCCTTCGGACGCAGAACTTGAAGAAACGTTCGGCGAGCCCCTTGCTTTTAACGATATGTCCGAGTACAAATACTGGACTTCCAACGTAGATTCTCTTTCCGCGCGCGGAGTCATTGTGCCGGATGAAAACGGCGCCTTTAATGCTGAACAAATTCTGACGCGCGGGCAGATGGCGCAAATGCTCGCGGCCGTTCTGGATTCGTCAATGCCGGAGGCAGACCCCGGTTTTTCCGACTTAACAAAAGATAGCCCGTTTTACGGACCTGTAAGTACACTGGTAAGCGAAGGCGTGTTGGACAAAGGCGGCGCTTTTGAGCCAAGCAGAGAAATGACGCGTGAGGAATTCGTATCTATCATGTATCGGATGCTGCTTGCGCTCGGCGGCAACGGAGCCGGCAAACCTATTGACGACTCCATCGGAAACATTGTGGATATGGACGCTGTAAGCGAAAACGCCAAAGAAGCGTACAACTACCTTTTGAGCCGGGGAATGCACGTTTTAAAGGAATTTGATGGTAATGATGAATACTTCGCAGACGATGTTCCCTACTTTCTTCATCCGCAAACCCCAATCATAAGAAGCGAAGCGGCAGAGCTTTTACTTATGTACATAAGCGACTTTATGAGAGCGAACTTCCCCCCTATCGCGCGCGAAGCTGCAACAGAAATAGGACTCGACAAGCAGATGCCCAGGATAGACGGCTCTACGTCGTCCTATCCAATTACAACGGCGCTCTACTGGAATCTCTTTGAAAACGGAAATAATCATCCTTCGCTGCCGCAGCAGCACTCTAAAACAATCGCATCGTATGAGAACCTGATTGCAAAAGAGGCTGATATAATCATCGTGCCTGACCCAAGCGACGATGTGCGGG
Source organism: Clostridia bacterium (assembly GCA_030527235.1). Lineage (GTDB taxonomy): Bacteria > Bacillota > Clostridia > UMGS1883 > UMGS1883 > JAUNBL01. Next base: position 36,595 of record JAUNBL010000014.1, read on the forward strand.
CGCTTGCAGAAGAAAGCGGCGTGGAGATGGAGTTTATTCCGATTGCCAATGAAGCGCTTGTATTTTTTACGGGGAAAGACAACACAACAGATACTCTCAGTCTTGACCAAATTAGGAATATTTATGTCGACAACGCATACTCCAATTGGAACGAAGTGGGCGGTCCGAACGCGCCGCTATCCGCGTTTTGCCGAAACAACGACAGCGGCAGCCACGCGCTTATGGAACGCTTCTTCCTAGGCGACAATGAAATCAACGAAAACATCCGCATTGAAAGAACGTCCATTATAATGGCAAGCATTATAACCGATGTATCATCTTACCAATACGACCATCCCGGCACATTTGCACTCGGCTACAGCATGTACTATTACTATAAATTGACCGGCACGATAATCGGCACGGAGGACTTGAAGTTACTCGCGGTGGATGGCATCTCGCCTACCGATGAGAGTATTGCGGACAAGAGCTACCCGTTGGTGACAAACTATTACGCCGTAATCCGCTCTGACGAACCGGATAACTCGCCCGCCCGCAATCTTGCGCAGTGGCTTACATCGGATGCCGGGCAGCTTTGCGTAGAGAACGCGGGATTCGGCCCGATGCGTATTGTTGATGGCGGCAGATCAGCCTTTTTAAGCGAGGAAACGAATTAGCCATCTAAGAACAACGCCGCAGACAAAACAGTCTGCGGCGCTTTTTAATTATGTATGTTTCTCATGCTCATTCGCTGCTATACGTACACACCTTTGCTTCACTATCGATGCTGCAGTAATGATGCTCCTACTCCAAAACCGTATCTTCTACGATTCCATAGACAACGTTCCCTATTGGCTTTACAGCATCAATAGATGTCCAGAAAAATACCTTTACATTCATTCCCTTATAGCCTTCTTCTGCCGCAATCTCAAACTCCGTATTCGTATCGGCTTTTGACGCAAGCGTGCTGCCCATAGCCACCAAGTTATTTTCACTATCATATATCGCAAGTGCTATTGTACAATCATCAAGGATGTAATCGTACTGTATGTTTGCAAAAACCTTACCGTTGTCATAGTAACAACCAGACAGCTTCGCTTTTACGGATATAGTCTCATCAAAGTTATACATAATGTCTATTTTACGAAGATACACGTTGTTGCTTGCGATTTCTATGTTTTTCCATTCTTCTTCAGAGCCGCAATATAAAACGGTCTGCAGAGCGATGCAGCCGTTAAACGCCATACTCCCTATGCTAACGACGCTATTAGGAATACTCACGCATGTCAGATTGCTGCAATTGGAAAACGCCCAATCGCCTATCTTTATGACGCTGTCGGGAACACTCACGCTTTCAAGGTTGTCGCAATCGAAAAACGCATACTCGCCTATCCTCGTGACGCTGCCGAGCATCGTAAACGATGACGCTGTTTTGCCCGCTGCATATTGTAACAACTTGGTTTTGTTTTTATTATACAAATTGCCGTCTATGCTGCAATAGTTTGAGTTTCTGCTGCCCACTTCAATGCTTTCAAGTCTGTTGCAACTGTTAAACGCCTTATTCCCTATGCTCGTGACGAGGTTATGAATACTCACGCTTTCAAGGTTGTCGCAATCGATAAACGCCCCATTGCCTATGCTCGTGACACTGCTGGGTATCGTAAACGATGACGCTGTTTTGCCCGCTGCATATTGTACCAACTCGGTTTTGTTTTTATTATACAAATTGCCGTCTATGCTGCAATAGTTTGAGTTTCTCTTGTCCACTTCAATACTTGTCAGGCTGTTGCACCAGGAAAACGCATCATCGCCAATGCTTGTGACACTGTTAGGAATGCTTATGCTTTCAAGGCTGTCACAACCGGAAAACGCATACACTCCTATGCTCGTAACGCTGTTAGGAATACTCACGCTTTCAAGGCTGCTGCATTGGGCAAACATCCAATCACCTATGCTCGTGACGCTGTCGGGAATACTCACGCTCGTCAAGCTGACGCAACCGCAAAACGCATACGCTTCTATGCGCGTGACGCTGTTAGGAATACTCACGCTTTCAAGGCTGACGCAATCGGAAAACGCCTTATCGCCTATGCTCTTGACGCTGTCGGGAATACTCACGCTTGTCAGGTTGTCGCAATCGGAAAACGCCCCAGAGTCTATGCTTGTGACGCTATAACCGCCCAAGGTTGACGGAATTGTAATCGCGCCGCTTTCAGAATAGGCGCACCCGGTTATTGCAGCTTCACCGCTTGACACTTCATAAAAATAAATCCCTTCCACTGCCGCACCGGCGGTAACCGGTATAGTAGAAATCAGGCTTACCACCATGCATACCGTTAAGAGCCAGCATAAAAAACGTTTTCTCATCTTTTCCACCTCCACAAAACAAAAAGTACACAGCTATACGAAAAACGCAAACTCATGTTGGTTTAGTATTAAACTACGTTACATTTACACTATAGCATATTTTTCCGCGAATTGCAATACATTTTTGGGATTTGAACAAAGGTCGGGCAAAATCAGAACAGCCCGATAAGAATTCTGTTTGACACTATACAGCATAATTAAATAATACAAAACAAAAATCCTTTCAAACAGGTTTGACAGGATTTTACTTTGGCTAAGAATCATTTGCCGGAAAATATTAGTGGAGCCGCAGAGGCGGCTTATCGTGATTTGTGACAATAAATCGCGGCAAGCCACAAGGACTTGCCGCGACGTGGTGGGAGAGGGTGGATTCGAACCACCGAAGGCGTTGCCAGCAGATTTACAGTCTGTCCCCTTTGGCCACTCGGGAACTCTCCCTAATATTTGGAGCTGGTGATGGGACTCGAACCCGCAACCTGCTGATTACAAATCAGCTGCTCTGCCAATTGAGCTACACCAGCGCGTCTCTTTACAAAGACTTGTTTATTATAACCGCTTTTTTAGACACTGTCAAGAGTAATTTTATAAAAAATCAGATTTTTTTATCATATTCCGAACGTGTCAATATATAACTTTTCATGTCAAAGACTTGACCGTCATATCGCATTTCCGCCATATGCAAAATCCCCTCAAAAACGAAGCCCAGTTTTTCAATCACGCGCTGTGAACGCTCGTTAAAAGTATAGCAGCAACATGTTACCGCCTCGAAATCCGTTTGCGCGAAAAAGCGCTTTATAAGTGCGCCGGCCGCCTCTGTCATATACCCGTTTCCCCAGTAGTTATACCCCATTGCATATCCAAGCATTCTCACATTTTTATTCTCTCGCTTTGTGTCTCCTATCATCCCCACTGTACCGATAAGCTTGCCGCTTAAAACTATCCCGAAAAGCCAATCCTTGCCCAAGAACAGCGTGTTTATCAGTTTGCGCGTTTCCTCTATGCTTTCGTGAGGCTTCCAACCCGCGTTCGGACCCACAGACGGATGCTTTGAATACTCAAACATATCAGCCGCGTCCGCCTGAGTTATCGGACGAAGCACAAGCCGCTTTGTTACTATTTCCATTTCCCTCACCCGCTTTATTATAAGATTTACAGCTGCACCCTGTCAAGATTATTTTTTGAATTTGACCCGCAAATTTTCCCATGTATCTCATTATTTTTATTGTCCCGCTGGTAAGTATAGCAGTGTTATAACTATATTACATAGCAGACCATTTGATATAAGCATTAGACATTTTACATTTTTCGTGTTAGAGTAAAATCAAGAAAGGGTGATATCATGGATAGCCAAATAACAACCGTAAAAGCAGTTCAAAGCTTAATTGGCGGAGTGACAAAAGCTATAGTGGGCGTTTTAATCACACTGATGATTTGTACGACCGCCCATGCCGTGCAAGCAGTTTCCATTACGGCTGCAAAAAATGTGATAACCGCGAAGAACGTCATTAGCGAGGCTATTTTGTTTACTGCGTTATATAAAGACAACAGTCTTGTTGATATTGCTTCATATAGAGGGGAAGACACGATAACTGCCAATTTTTCAACGGACATGAGCAGCAATTTATCTAACGCTGATGAAATCAGGGCATTTGTATGGAACAGCAAATCGCTCGAACCTCTGTGCAGCGCTTTTTCCTCTCCGATAGCGCTCCTGCCCGATGAGTCTCCGGCGTCAACGCTTATCGTCTACTATTCCAGAAGCAATAACACAAAATCGCTTGCGGAGACGGTATACTCCGTGTCAGGCGGCGATATTGCAAGGATTGAGCCGGTGGAGCCATATCCTGAAAATTACAGTGAATGTCTGGCGCAAGTACGTAAGGAACAAGCGGAGGGTTACAAACCACCTATCACGATTAGTTTAACGAGCATTGAGCAATATGATACCGTTTTGCTCGGCTATCCTATATGGTATAACTCACTTCCCTCACCTGTTGTAACATTTCTGACAAGTTTTGATTTTACCGGTAAAACCATTATACCATTTTGCACGAGCGGCTCTACTGGAATAAGCTCAAGCGTATTGACATTAAAAACACTTTGTCCAAACAGTGTAGTTGCAAATGGATTCAGAGGCACATCGGCCTCCTCTGTATCAGAGGTCACAAGCCTGCTTAGCCAAAACGGTTTTTCAAAATAAACGTAGGTGATTGCAATGAAAAGGAGAATACCCCTGCTGCTCAGTGCATTGTTGGTAACGTTTACGACAAGCTGCAGTGCGCAGCCGCAGACTGTCAGCGAGAGTCAAAACGCCGTTATTATCCTGCAAATAGGAAACCCTGTTATGACAGTCGGAGATATGGAATACGAAATTGACCCGGGGCGAAGCGCCGTTCCTATTATTATGGACAACCGCACTTTGCTGCCCATCAGAGCGGTCGTGGGGGCAATGGGCTGCGCATTCGCTCGGGATGAGGAAACACGGACAACGGCACTTGCCAACGGAAATAATAAAAAAGAGCATCGGTTACTCCAAGGATACGCTAAGGCGGTAGAAAAAGGGGACATTTCTCCTCTAATTGGTTTTGATTTATACAAAAAGACCGTAGCGGATTCGGAATTGTCACATCGCGCGGAATACCCGTGGAGGGGTATTGCTCGCATTTTATTGACCAAGAACTTTTAGAAACTGATGATGTAAACGACATCCTTGATGCCATAACCCTGTTGATTGTTGAGAACTTCGACGAAAACGACGAACCAACCGACAAAAGCAGAGAAATCGAGAGAATGTACGACCATATCTATTTGAGCAACTTAGACGACTAAAAACCACCCTTCACACGGTGGTTTTCCGTTACGCACAACTTAATAATTTTAGCACTATGCAAATGCATGGTACTATTTTTATACCCAAATTGAAAAGTTTGAGTTTGAGGGAAAAGAATACACCCAATACGAGGCGTCCCAAATGCAGCGCAAGCTTGAGAGCGCCGCGCGCAACGCAAAAGACCGCCAGAGCATAGCCGCCGCCGCAGGAGATGACGTGCTGCGCCGCAAAGAGCAAGAGCGCATAAATCAGATAGCAGCTAAGTACAACGAGTTTTCGCGCGCCGCGGGGCTCCCCACCAAAACGGAGCGCATGAGCGCGGCGAAGTACCACAGAGTGAAGACCACCGATGAGCTGAAGGTTCTTTTCCTAAAACCGTGAAGATGGTAGCTTTTCATCAAAAGCCGTGGTACA
>JAUNBL010000015.1:0-41490 GCA_030527235.1 Clostridia bacterium
CACATTGGACGTTCAGCTTCTATTCTTTTTGGGTCATATCATTGTATCACATACAGAATTTATATTTTATTTCGCCTTGGCCGCATTTTTGCCCAAAACCGCATTTATCGCCGAGGTTGCCTCGCTTGAAACGTCAATTCTCATCGAAGAATGCGCTTGTATTTCTCCTGACGGGGTTTGAAGCACGATGGCGCAGTCGCCCTTATGGCGAAGCACAACGGCGTGCAAGGCATCCAGTTTCTTTTCGTCGCCTTCGTCAATTCGGATGTAAAGCGTCTTCCCTTCCTGCGGCTTTTCCAATTCCGCCACGCTCTCTAAAATGAGCTTAGGGGGCTCGTCCTCACGCAAATCAACCCGTCCTGTGACCGAAACTATTGAATCCTCCCTAAGCGAGACGTCGAAACGCACAAGCGACGCGGGAAATACAATAACATCGATTGCACCGGTAAAATCCTCAAGCGTTATAAACGACATCTGCGTGTTTTTCTTGGTGAGCTTGTCTCTGCGAACGGCTACAATTCCGGCCACGGTTACCGTTTGCCCGTCATATATCTCCGAATCAAGGCTGTCGGCGGCGGCGAGAATTGACCCGCAGTGCGTAAAGCTGCCGCGAGAGAGAACAGTGCGATACTCGTCAAGCGGATGTCCCGAAAAATACAGCCCCGCAGCCGCCTTTTCCATTTCTAAAAGCACACGCTTATCAAGCGGAGCGGATGGCGGGAAGTTATCCGCCTTGTGTTCCTCTGCACCGAACAGAGAAAACTGACCTTCTATGTTGGAACGCTTATCGTTAGATTCCTCGTCTATAACACTTTCGTAATACGCAATCAGCTGGCTGCGCGATGCGCCCGAAAAATCAAATGCGCCGCTCTTAATGAGTCCTTCCACTGCGCGCTTGTTAAGTTCACGGCCTATCATTCTCGAAACAAAGTCCCTCAGACCAGCAAAATCGCCGTTCTTGTCACGTTCTTTCACGCACTCGTGTATAAACGCAGCGCCAACGTTGCGCACAGTGCAAAGCCCAAAACGAATCGCGTTGCCCTCAACGGTAAAGCCGGCGTCACTCCTGTTGATTGACGGCGGCAGGATTTTAATCCCCATTTTTGTACACTGTTCTATATATATTACAATTTTACTCACGTCGCCCATAACAGAAGTCAGCAGCGCTGCCATATACGGCGCAGCGTAAAAGCACTTCAGATATGCGGTTTGATAGGTGACAACTGCGTAGCAGGCCGCATGTGCTTTATTAAAGGCGTACTGAGCAAAGGCGTCCATATCGTCAAATATTGATTTGGCAACGCTCTCGCTTATGCCCTTTTCTTTCGCGCCTACTATAAACTCCTCACGCGCGTGTTCCATTTCAGCCTTTTTCTTTTTGCTCATGGCACGGCGCACCTCGTCCGCCTTGCCCATCGAGAATCCGCCCAGCACTCTGACTATTTCCATTACCTGCTCCTGATAGACGATACAGCCGTACGTCATGTCAAGGATTTCTTTTTGCAGCGGATGTTTATACGATACCTTTTCGGGTGATTGCTTGTTTGCAATGTATTTCGGGATAAAGTCCATAGGTCCCGGTCGGTAGAGTGCAATTCCGGCAATAATATCCTCCAGACAAGAGGGCTGCAGACGCTTCATAAAGCTTGTCATTCCACCGCTTTCCAGCTGAAATACGCCCTCAGTGTCACCCCGGGAAAGCATCTCGTAAACTTCAGGCGCTTTGTAGCTTATATTTCTCAGGTCAATTTCTATGCCTTCACGGGCGGCAATATCCAGACAATCGCGAATAATGGTAAGGTTACGAAGGCCTAAAAAATCCATTTTCAAAAGCCCCAGTTCCTCAACCGTATCTTTCGTAAACTGCGTCACTATAACCTCATCGTTCTTCTGGAGCGGCACAAAATTTGAAACCTCTTCCCCTGCAATAACCACGCCAGCGGCGTGCGTTCCCGCGTTTCTCGGCAAACCCTCTATTGCACGCGCCGTGTCAATAAGGCGGCGCACATCACTGCTCGATTCATAGGCAGCCTTAAGTTTCGGGGTGTTGAGCGCTTTTTCTATGGTAACGCCCAATTCATCCGGTACCATTTTCGCTATTGTGTCCACATCTCCGTAAGGCATATTAAGCACTCTGCCCGTGTCACGTATAGCCCCGCGAGCCTTCATTGTGCCGAAGGTTATAATCTGCGCAACGTGGGACATACCGTACTTGTGTACAACATAGTTTATAACTTCACCACGGCGCTCGATGCAAAAGTCCATGTCAATGTCGGGCATGCTCACGCGTTCGGGGTTTAAGAACCGCTCAAACAAAAGGCCGTATTCTATCGGGTCTATATCGGTAATATTTAGGGCATACGCCACAATTGAGCCGGCGCTGCTGCCTCGTCCCGGACCGACAAAGATGCCGCTTTGCTTGGCGAATCTGATGAAGTCCCAAACAATCAAAAAGTAATCGGTAAACCCCATTTTTGAAATAACGCTAAGCTCATATTCAAGCCTCTCTGTATGTTCAGCTCTCAAATTATCGTCATAGCGCGCCGACAAACCTTCGCGGCACAGTTTTTCAAGATAATCCTCAGCCTCAAAGCCCTGCGGCACATCAAACTTCGGCAAATGCTTTTTGCCAAACTCAAACTCAAATTCACACATATCGGCAATCACATTAGTGTTTTCAATAGCCTCAGGCACAAAGTCAAACAGCGCGCGCATCTCGTCCTCGCTTTTTAGATACCACTCGTCGCTCTCAAAACGCATGCGCTCAGTATCCTCCACAGTTTTTCCGGTCTGTATACACATCAATACATCCTGATACGGCGCATCGGCGCGGTGTATATAGTGCGCGTCATTCGTCGCCGCAAGCGGCGTGTCTGTTTCGCGGGCCAGCTCAATAAGCAGCGGCATTATTTGACGCTGCTCCTTCAGCCCGTGGTCTTGAAGCTCTATATAAAAATCATCGAATATTTCTTTGAACTCAAGCAATACTTTTTTTGCCCGCTCCTTGTCACCGCGCAAAAGTGCACGCGGAATGTCTCCGGCCAGGCAAGCCGACATACCGATAAGACCGCCGCGATACTTACGCAGAAGCTCCATATCTATCCTCGGGCGATAGTAGAATCCGTCCACGTGCGCCACTGACACAAGCTTCATCAGATTCTTGTATCCCTCGCTGTTCTTCACCAGAATTATAAGATGCCCTGCCTCAGCGTCCATTTCACGGGAGCGCTTATCCAAATGAGAATGCGGCGCGGTATAGACCTCACAGCCTATAATAGGTTTAATGCCCTCAGCGCGGCACGCTTTGAAAAAATCCACCACGCCGTACATAACGCCATGGTCTGTTATTGCCAGCGCCTTTTGCCCCATGGCTTTTGCAGCCGCCGCCATTTCTTTTATTTTGCACGCGCCGTCAAGCAGGCTGTATTCACTGTGTACATGTAAATGAGTAAACATTGTCTATACCTCGTTTTCTGCTATGTCTGTTATCCTGGCAAGGCGATGGCTGACGCCGCTTTTGGAAAGCGGCACGGTCAGCATCTGTCCCAGCTGTTCTATACTTGCCTCAGGATACCTCACACGCAAGAGCGCTACCTCGCGCAGATTTTCCGGCAGATTTTCCGCGCCTATTTTTTCTATCGCAGCTCGAACTCTCACCGAAGCTGTAACCGTCTTCTTCGCGTTCGCTGTGTCACAGTTTACAAGGCGGTTTGTAAAGTTGCGCCGCTCCTTAATCGCTTTCGCCATAACAAGGTCCATCACAGCGCGGCGCGCACCCATCATCGCCAAAGTATCCGATACCGACTGCGCAGTTTTCACATATGCTGCAACATTACCAACGCGGCGCGCTATCTTAAAAGCAATACCGAACCTTTCCGCACACTCCGCGAGCAGCTGCGCCCATTTTTCGCTGCGCGCCGTAATGTCGAGCCTGTACATTTTCTCCGGAGCGCTTACGCTGCCCGCAGCAAAAAACGCGCCGCGCACAAACGACGCGGCGCAGCAATCGCGCTCGCAAATTTCTTTGTCCAAATCAAACACACCGTCATTCAGCGTTATGCCCACCAATCGAAGCGCAGAACTGTCAAAGAGCACCGCGTAGGCGCTTCGTCCCTCGGCAAACGCACCCTCTATATCCATTCCGCAGGCGCGGCGGCAAAGCGCCGCCAAGCGTTTGGCATATAAAAAATCCTCCGTTGCGTAAATGGCGCTCTCTTCGCTTTGTGCACCGAAAATAACCGCAGCGGCAAGCTCCGCGGCGGCGCAGTGACGTTCCTTTACGGGCGACGCCGCCATATTCGACTTGATATCCGAGGAAAAGGACATGACATCACCTAATTCTTTCCTATATCTCTATGCGTAATGCTTATATTGATTCCTTGGTTCATTATCCGCTTTCTGACGGCCTCTGCAATGCTGACGCTTCGATGATGCCCGCCGGTACAGCCAACGCTCATCACCAACTGGTGTTTTCCCTCCTCGATATACCAAGGCACAAGCGAGACCACCATCTCGCACACCATGTCCAAAAACGTGGCGCTGTTGTGCGAGTTCATCACAAAATTGTACACATCCTCATCAAGTCCCGTCTTATATTTAAGCGTTTCAATGTAGTAGGGGTTCGGCAAAAAGCGTACATCAAACACCAAATCCGAATCATCCGGAATTCCGTACTTAAATCCGAACGACTGCAAGTTCAAAACAAAATAACTGTCATCGCCGCCCCCATCTCCGAACTTGCGCTTTATTATCTCTTGCAGTTCGCGCGTGAGAATGTTCGAGGTATCTATTACATAGTCCGCCATTTGCCTTAAAAGAGCCAGCTTCTCACGCTCCTTGGCAATCCCGTCGGCAATTTTGCCTCCGACAGAGAGCGGATGCACGCGGCGTGTTTCCTTATACCTCTTGACAAGCACGCTGTCCGACGCCTCGAAAAATACTACCTCATAGGGCAGTTCCTCATCACGCAGCTTCTCTAACTCGGCGCCCACCTTATCAAACATTTCACCGCTGCGTATATCCATAACAACAGCTACGTTTTCCACGCCTATACCGCTGCCGTAGCAGGCTTGCGCAAACGGCGCCAGAAATATGGGCGGCATGTTGTCTATACAGTAATAGCCCATATCCTCAAGAAAGTGCAGCGCCTGCGTCTTTCCCGCGCCGCTCATACCGGTTAAAATCAAAAATCTCATCACTGCCATCATCCCCTCCGCATTGAGCTGTTCCTTAATCCCAGATTTTCACTTCGCGTTGCAGTACAACGCCTGTTTTCTCAAAAACAATTTTCTCCACGCGCGCTAAAAGCTCTTTTACGTCGCCAGCTGTGGCTCCGCCCTTGTTAATCACAAAACCGGCATGTTTTTCGCTCACGCACGCGCCGCCCACGGAAAATCCCTTCAGTCCGCAGCGGTCTATAAGCTCGGCGGCAAAATGCCCTTCGGGGCGCTTAAACGCGCTGCCTGCGGAAGGATATTCGAGCGGCTGCTTCTCGCGACGCGCGGCGGCAAGAGAATTCATCTTTTCGCGTATCTGTTCTCTGTCCGCACGCTTTAAGCAAAACTTCACCCCGACTACTGTGCAGCGGCGGTCGGAGAGAGCGCTTTTTCTATACTCAAACCGCATTTGCTTCGCGCTGTATGTCACTACTTGAGCTTTTTCATCGACAAATGTGACCTCCTGTACCACATCTCTCATCTCGCCTCCGTATGCGCCGGCATTCATTATAACGCCCCCGCCGGCAGTCCCCGGGATACCCGCCGCAAATTCGAGTCCGCAGAGGCCTGCGGAAAGCGCGCTATGTGCTATCTGCGCCAGTGTCGCGCCCGCCTGAGCGTCAATAGTTTCGCCGTCTGCTCTGACAGCCGACATTTCACGCCCTATATGTATAATAGGCTCCGCTATCCCCTCGTCACAAGCCAAAATATTGCTCCCGTTCCCAAGTACGCGAAAAGTATCAAGCTCACGCGCAAGCTGAACGGCGTCCTGAGCGTTTTGCGGCACATATATTTTTTTCGCTGCCCCTCCTATTTTGAATGTTGTCATTAGAGACATCGGCACATCGGTCAGTATCCGGGTCATGGCGTCCTCCCTTAAAGTATTTCCTCCGCGCTTATATTCATTTGCTTGGTGAGGCGCTCAGAAAGCTCCTCTGCCGCATTGTAGCCCATTTGCTGCTGGCGATAGTTCATCGCCGCAATTTCAACAATAATCGCAAGGTTTCGCCCCGGCCGCACGGGAATGGTGACCGAGGGAATATCTATGCCTAAAATATTGGTATGCTCAGAGTCGAGACCGAGGCGCTCATAATTCTTGCCTTCCTGCCACACCTCAAGGTTCACAACAAGATTCACGTTCTCTGTGTCCTTAACGGCGCCCATACCAAAGATTTTTTTCACATCAACAATACCTATGCCGCGAAGCTCTATAAAATGCCGTATTATTTCCGGAGACGTTGCCACCAGAGTCTTTGAAGAAACCCTTTTAATCTCCACGGCATCGTCCGCAACAAGGCGATGCCCGCGCTTGACAAGCTCCATCGCAGTTTCGCTTTTGCCTACCCCGCTCTCACCAAGCAGCAGCACGCCCTCTCCGTAGACCTCCATCAGCACTCCGTGGCGCGTAACGGACGGAGCAAGATAGACGTTAAGCGCCGCTATCAATGCCGCCATAAAATTTGACGTGTTATCCGATGTGCGTAAAACCGGAATCCTGTATTTTCGCGCCGCCTCCAAAAGCTCAGGATAAACGTCCAGCTTGCGCGTAACCACAACGGCGGGGATTTTTGTTTCCAGCATTTTTTCAAACGCCAAGCTTCGCTCCTCGCCCGTTTTTTCCATAAGATAAAACTGCTCCACCTTGCCGAGAATCTGAATCCTGTCATGGTCAAAATAGTCAAAGTAACCCGCCGCGAGCTGGATGCCGGGGCGGTGCACATCGCTGGATTTTATCAATACCTTGTCTAATCCGTCGGGAGCGTAGATAACCTCAAGATGAAACTCGTCTATTATTTTTTTGAGATATACCTTCTCAACATGGTAATCCGCCACAGCACATCACTCCTTCGGCTCGCCTTTGAGCATTTCACTTCTGTAATGCGTAATAAGTGCATCTATAATATCATCCAAATCCCCGTTCATCACGGCATCAATCTTGTACAGCGTCAAGTTGATTCTGTGCTCGCTCACCCGACCTTGCGGGAAGTTATACGTGCGAATTCTTTCGCTGCGGTCTCCGCTTCCCACCTGGCTTTTCCGCTGCGCCGCGATGGACGCATTGCGCTCGTTCTCCATCAGTTCAAAGAGGCGGCTCCTGAGTACTTTCATCGCCTTGTCCTTATTCTTATGCTGACTCTTTTCGTCCTGACACGATACCACCAATCCCGTTGGCAAATGCGTTATGCGCACTGCGCTGTCCGTTGTATTAACGCACTGCCCGCCCGGCCCGCCCGCACGAAAAACGTCAACCTTGATGTCGTTCTGGTTTATCTCAACCTCAACCTCCTCCGCCTCCGGAAGCACGGCCACAGTTACCGCGGAGGTGTGGATACGCCCTTGCGACTCTGTTTCCGGCACCCTCTGCACTCTGTGTACTCCGCTCTCGTATTTGAGGCGGCTGTAAGCGCCTTCACCCTCCACGCAAAATGAGATTTCCTTAAACCCGCCAAGTTCTGTAGGACTCGAGTTCAAAACTTCTATCCTCCATCTATGTGTCTCGGCATACATGGAGTACATCCGGAACAAATCGCCTGCGAAAAGAGCAGCCTCATCGCCCCCGGTACCGCCGCGAATCTCAATTATTACATTCTTTGAGTCATTTGGGTCTTTTGGCAGAAGCAGCAGCTTAAGCTCCTCCTCTATAGGGGGGATTTTGGCCTTGTTTTCCTCTATCTCCGCCTCTAAGAGCTCCTCAAACTCCTTATCTGGCTTTTCCAAAAGCATCTGTCTTGCCTCTTCAACCGCAACCTTCGCCGCCTTATACTCGCGGTATTTCTCCACGATAGGCGTTATATCCGCATTTTCTTTGCAAAGCTTTCTAAACTGCTCTTGGTCGGCAATCACCGATGCATCGGAAAGCTTTTGCGAAAGCTCCTCATAGCGTTTCTCGATAAACGCGAGCTTGTCAAACATATTGTGCCGCCTTTCTTATCGGTTAATACTTACGAATATTATCGCTATTATAACACCGAGTATAAATCCCGCCGCCACCTGCAACGGAGTATGTCCCAGAATCTCCTTCAAATTCTCCTCAAAATGCCCGTCCTTCGCTTTTTGGCGCGCTATAATGCGATTTATCACCTTCGCCTGTTCACCGACGGCACGCCGCACACCACAAGCATCATACATGACAACAAGCGCCAGTGCAGCGCAAATTGCAAAATAAGGCGAACCAAACCCTTGCTGCACGCCCATGGTCACCGCAAGACCGGTCACAAAAGCTGCGTGCGATGAAGGCATTCCGCCAGGCGCAAGCAGGCGGCCTATGTCGTAACGCCGCTCTGTAACAAGCGTTATCAGCACTTTAAGAATCTGAGCCATGAGCCAGCAAAGGCATGCGCAGCCCAGCGGTGCATTCAGTGTTATAAGTTCAAATACATTCATACTTATTTCCTTCTAATTATCCCTGGTGCGCAGGTGCAACGCAAGCGAACGCAAAAATTCGCCCTTGTCACCGAGCTTTTGTATACTCTCAAGCGCGCGATCTGTCTCTCTTTCGAGCGCAGCCTTCGCCGACTGCATCCCAAGCACCGTCACAAAAGTCGCCTTGTTGTTCGCAACATCTACTCCCGTGCGTTTACCAAGCTTTTCTTCATTGCCCTCAAAATCCAAGATGTCGTCGCGGATTTGGAAAGCAAGCCCCAGTGAAAGAGCGTATTCCTTAAAGAAATCCGGTCTCTCTCCGCCGGCAATCGCGCCGCCGCGCGCCGCCGCAAGAATGAGCGCCGCCGTTTTGCCGCTGTGTATTTTCATCAGCATATCATAATCGGCGGAGGTTGTTTCCGCGGCAATATCATAGCCCTGACCGCCGCCCACACCGCGCACGCCCGATGCCTCGGACAGAACCTTTACGAACTCCATCGCCTTTTTCTCGTCCTCAACCTTTGCGATTATGTCATATGCCGCTATAAGCAGTGCGTCACCCGCAAGCACAGCATACGCTTCGCCAAACTTTTTGTGGCACGAAGGCTTGCCTCGGCGCAAATCGTCGTTATCCATGCAGGGCAAGTCGTCGTGAATCAAAGTGGACGTATGTATCATCTCCACGGCGCAGCCGAACGCAAGCGCCATCTCCCTGTCACCGTCAAGCGCGTCCGCACACGCAATGGCAATCGTCGGGCGAATTCTTTTGCCTCCGCTTGCTATACTGTACGCCATTGCACGGGCGACAATGTTGTCGTCCGAGTCAAACTCCACCGATTCAAGGTATTCGTTTATCATGGCTCGGTACTGCTTCAGCTGACTGTCAAAACTAATCTTCATTTTCAAACGCCACCTCCGTTTTTTCTTCTCCTTCGCCAACCAAGCGACTCACCTTGAGCTGTGCCTCTGAAAGCATCTTCCTGCACTCTTTCGTAAGCGCAACACCCTTTTCAAAAAGCTCCATCGCCTCATCCAGCGGCGTGTCGCCTTCTTCAAGCTTCTTTACTACTTCCTCCAGATTTTTCAGCGCATCCTCAAACTTCATTCTTCATCTCTCCTTTTTGCCCTTTTGCCCTTTTTGTACGCACATCGCACTCTAATACTCCGTCGCTGACACAAACGTCCAGTTTGTCTCCGATGTTTACGCTCTTTACGCTCTTTACCAGGCTCCCTTCCAGCGTGACAGCCGCATAGCCGCGAGCGAGTATCGCCAAAGGCGAAAGCGCGTCAAGCGAGGCGCACAGATGTGAAAGCCGCTTCTCACAATCTCCGCAGCGGCGGGAAAACGATTCTGTTAAGGCATCCGAAATGCGGTCCAGCGTAATGCTCGCTTCGTCAAACCTCTGGGCAAAGCGTGTAATGGCTCCGCGCGACGCAAGCAGTGTAAAATGCCGCTCCATCTCGGCAGCACGATTTTTGAGCAGCTTCTTTATGCGCTGCTGCGTATTCGCAAGATATGCGTCCGTCTGCGCAGCGTCCGGCACGGCAAGCTCCGCAGCCGCCGAAGGCGTTGGCGCCCGCAGGTCCGCTGCGAAGTCGCATATCGTAAAATCCGTTTCATGTCCCACTGCGCTTATTATCGGGATTCCCGACGCCGCCACAGCGCGCGCCACGGCTTCCTCGTTAAACGCCCACAAATCCTCTATTGAGCCCCCGCCGCGCCCTACAATAATTACATCCGCGCCGTTTGTCACATTAAAGTACTCTATCGCCCTTACAATGCTCTGCGCCGCCGCGTCTCCCTGAACCAGGCAAGGGTATATTATCGCCCTGCACAGCGCGTACCTACGGCGCAGTACGTTTATAATATCGCGCACCGCTGCGCCGGTAGGACTTGTTATAATCCCCACCCGTTCGGGAAATTGAGGCAGCACCTTTTTGCGCGCTTCATCAAACAGTCCCTCGGAAGCCAGCTTTTTCTTTAGCTGTTCAAACTTTGCATAAAGGTCGCCCTTGCCCTGTTCCTCAAGTTCCTCCACATAAAGCTGGTACTGCCCGTCACGCTCATAAACGCTTATCCGTCCGCGGGCGAGAACCTTGCTCCCGTTTTCCGGCTTAAATGTCAGTGAGGAAGCGGCGCCCCGAAACATCACTGCGCGAAGCGTGGCGCCCTCATCTTTGAGCGTGAGATAAATATGCCCTGAAGAGTGGAACTTTAAGTTGGAAATCTCGCCTTTTATCCAAATGTTTCCGAGTACGGGAGTTTGCTCAAAAATCGCCTTTATGTAATTGTTTATCTGTGTTACCGTAGCAATGCGGCGTTTTGGTTCATCCATTTTTCTCCTCCGCAATCGCACCCAGTACACCGTTTATAAACGGCGCTCCCTCTTTATCGGAATACTTTTTCGCCAATTCCACTGCCTCGTTAATGGCTATTTCACCGGGTGTGTCATCATAAAAACAAAGCTCAAATACTGCCAGTCTCAATATCGCAAGATTGACTCTGGGGATACGCGTTATCGTCCATTTTTTAAGCTTGTCCGCTATGAGCGCGTCTATTTCCTCGCGGTTTTTACACGCTCCCAGCACTAAGTCGCTCAGAAAGCTGCACTCTTGCTTGGTCATTTTTTTGCTTGCGCAAACATTTTCCTCTTCCGAAAGGTTCTCAATAAAATAGTCAAGCGTTTCCTGCGGATTTTCGCACTTTGTCGCGTACAGTATCCGCATTGCGTCCTCACGCACCAGACGTCGCATACCATCACCCCGTCACAAGCTTTCCGATATCGCTAAGCATAACAATAATTGCCAGCAGCATAATCAGCGAAAGCCCTATAAAATTTAGCACTGCCAAAACATTTTCCGGTATTTTCCTTTTTGTTATAAACTCCAAAAATATTACCAGTGCGTTCCCGCCGTCCAATGCGGGAAATGGCAAAAGATTAATCACACCGAGATTCACGCTTATAAGCGCAAAAAGCCATACCAGCGTCTGCCACGCCAGCGACGCGGACTGGGTATTCTTTACATTGTCTACCACGCCGGCAATTTCAATCGGGCTTGACAATTCATTTATGCCCATTCTCCCCATCACAAGCTCGCCGAGTGAAAACACCACCAATTTAACAACATACAGCGTTTCGTAAAAGGCGTATTTCAAATTTCCGAAAAACGTCTGCTGCATAGGCGATATAAGGACGCCTAAAATATACCGCCCGCCGTCCTCAGTCGGCATGACAGATACAATTTTTTCCTCCCCGCCACGGCGGAAAGTGACTTCAACCTCCTGCGCGCCGTTACGAAGCATAAAAAAGTCTATATCGCTGCCAAGATGTGTTTTAGTGGAGTTGAGCCGTACTATCTCATCGCCTTCTCGAAGTCCTGCCGCATACGCCGCCGTGTTTTCCACAGCGCCGGCAATCACGGACGTTCTGACCGCGCCAGATGTGCAGTTTATAATCGTGAACAGCAAAAATCCGAGCAGCAAGTTCATCGTTGCGCCGGACAATATAACAACAACACGTTTGGGGGGACAAAGCTTGAAAAACGACCGTTCTCCGTCGTTTTCGCTGTTTTCGCCTTCCATGCGGCAAAACCCGCCCAACGGGAGCAGCCGCAAGGAGTACATCGTTTCTCCGCGCTTAACCGACAATATTTTCGGACCCATGCCTACCGCGAATTCATGCACGAGAACGCCAAATTTTTTGGCGGTTAAAAAGTGTCCCAATTCGTGCAAAATAATTATCACACTGAACGCTGCTATTGTAATTATCGCCGAAACAATCATTGACAACTTTTATTTCTGTCCCTTCAAATGAATTTGCACATATTCCCGCGCCATCTTATCACATTGTATAATGTCCTCTATCAACGGCGCTGAAATTTTCACACAATTATCCATGGCGCCTTCGATGGCATCGTAAATATCCAAAATCGTGCACTTGCCCTGCAAAAACGCCCCCACAGCCGCCTCGTTAGCGCCGTTCAGCGCAGCCGGCAGCGTGCCTCCCGCTTTCGCGGCGCGCTCGGCAAGCTTTACGCCTCTAAACACAAAATGGTCTATCTCCTCAAACGTCAGCACGCCGACTTTTGTCAGCGATAAGCGCTCTTCTACCTCCATTGCTCGATTCGGGTAGTGCAGCGCATAGGAAATGGGCAGCTTCATATTCGGAATCCCCATTTGCGCAATAACGCTGCCGTCGCAAAACTCGACCAGTGAATGGACTATGCTCTGCCTGTGCACAACGGTTTCTATATCTTCAATGCCCACATCAAAAAGATGCATTGCCTCTATAACCTCAAGACCCTTGTTGACAAGCGTCGCCGAGTCCACCGTTATTTTCGCGCCCATATTCCAGTTGGGATGCTTCAGCGCGTCCTTGGCGCTCACTGCGGCAAGCGCAGCGCGATTCATCCCGAAGAACGGACCTCCCGATGCGGTTATAATAAGCTTTTTCACATACTGCGCCTGATTGGAGACCGACTGAAAAATTGCGCTGTGTTCACTGTCCACCGGCAAAATGTTAACGCCCTTTTCCTTCGCCATGCGCATTACCGTTTCGCCTGCGGTAACAAGCGTTTCTTTATTCGCCAGCGCAATATCGCGCCCGGCGTCTATTGCCGCAAGCGTGCTTTTCAGACCTGCAATGCCGACAATAGCCGTTAAGGTTATGTCCGCCTCAAACGCCGCCGCCTCCGCTACGCCTTCTTCCCCGGAAAGCACTTTAATATCCGTGTCGGCAAGGGCGACTTTAAGCCTGCTTGCCGCCTTTGTATCAAACATGGCGCAAATGCGCGGGTGATACTTCCTCGCCTGCTTCTCCATGAGCGCATCATTTGCGCCCGCGGCAAGCGCAACGACAGAGAGGTTCTTGTCTATATCGCAAATTTCAAGCGTCTGCGTGCCTATGGAGCCGGTAGAGCCTATCACGTTTACTTTTCTTTTCATCATGGCCACACCGCAATCGGAAACAGTGTTATAAAGTAAAACACCGCCGGAGCAACAAACATCACACTGTCAAAACGGTCCATGATACCGCCGTGTCCGGGCAGAATGTTTCCAAAATCTTTCACACACATCTCGCGTTTGATTGCCGAAGCCGCTAAATCGCCCATCTGTCCGATAATAGGACATATAAGTCCGAGGATTCCAAGCTGTGGCCACTGAACGAGCACCAACGGGTCAATATAGCTCAAAACCGCGCCGTAAACAAGCATACACAAGGCGCCGCCCAAAACTCCCGCTATCGCGCCCTCTACAGTTTTTTTGGGGCTGACGTGCGGAGACAGCTTATGTTTTCCAAAAAGCGAGCCAAAAATGTACGCGAAGGCGTCAGCCGTCCACGCGCCGACAAAAACAGGCCAAAGCAGCTTAAGTCCGTGATCCATTTGGCGAATCATGGCTATATGGATAAAGGAAACGCAGACTACAATCGTTACAAAAAATGCCGCAGCAATATCGTAGAGCTTGATATGTTCCGGTTTTATGACCATCGCACTCAAAAGCAGCACCATGTAGACGTATAGCGCAAACCTAAAAAAGCTTGTATCCATATGCTTGCCCACTGCAAAACAAATCGGGATTATCATATTTATCGCCACGATGACTTTTTTGTCTCGTGAAAATCCCAAGATTTTATAAAACTCAAACAGTGCAATCAGTATCACAAACGCCACGGCCAGATTCATAATAACCGTATCGCTCAACACAACGGCAAAAAAAAGTACTATTCCTACCAGTGCGCTCAACAGTCTTTCTTTGAGCAAATTCCACACCTCACACTTTCCCGAATCTTCTGCTCCGCTTTTGGTACTCGCTTATCGCTTCCAGAAGACATGCGGGGGTAAAATCCGGCCACAAAACCGGCGAAAACACAAACTCACTGTATGCGCTCTGCCAGAGCAAAAAGTTGCTTACCCTCTTCTCTCCGGATGTGCGGATAATGAGATCGGGGTCTCTTTGTCCGGCCGTATAAAGATATTTTTCTATCGCGCTCTCGTCAACGTCCTCCGGGCGAATCGTGCCGTTTGCCGCGTCGCGCGCGACACAGGCGGCGGCGTACGCTATCTCTGCCCGGCTTCCGTAATTAAGCGCGAGATTGAAAAGAACCGTTTTGTTATTCTTTGTCGTTTCCTCCAGCTGCGTGCACAAGCTTTTAAGCGACGGAGACAACTCTTCTATATCTCCTAAAAGATGGAACCTTACATCGTGGAGCATCATTTTCTTAAACGCCCGCCGCAGATACTTGTCAAAAAGACCCATAAGGGCATTGACTTCATCCTCCGGCCGGTTCCAGTTCTCCGTGGAAAACGCGTATGCGGTCAGCGTCTTAACGCCGATATTGCCCGCATACTCCAAAATTGTTTCAATAAGCTGCGCCCCCGCCGCATGACCGGCCGCACGCGGGAGCGCGCGCTTTTTTGCCCATCTGCCGTTCCCATCCATTATTATGGCGATATGTTCCGGAATATTATTATAATCTACGCGACATCTTGCCAGCCTGACCTTTTCTCGGTTAAACAAACTCATTTTGCTCCGCCCTTTGTCAAATTTCGAGAATTTCCTTGTTTTTCCTTGCCGCAATAGCGTCCACTTCTTTTATCTTATCGTCGGTCAGTTCCTGAATATCCTTCTCGATATTTTTAAGGTCGTCTTCCGTAATTTCACTCTTTTTCTTCTGCGCCTTGTAAACCTCGATAGCGTCGCGCCGGATGGAACGGAGCGCAATCTTGGCGTCTTCCGCTTTTTTGCCGACGCTCTTTGTCAGCTCTTTTCTGCGGTCTTCCGTCAGGGACGGAAATGAAAGGCGAATGACTTTGCCGTCATTTTGAGGGTTGATTCCAAGCTCCGATGCGGAAATAGCCCGCTCAACAGCCTTCAAGAGAGTTGCGTCCCATGGCTGAACAAGCAGCGTGTGCGGGTCGGGCGTGGAAATGGTACCCACCTGACCTATGGGCGTAGGCGTGCCGTAATAATCTACGGATATCTTGTCAAGCACCGAGGGGTTTGCTCGCCCGACACGGATTACCGCCAACTCCTCAACAAAAAAGGAAATTGTTTTGTCCATCTTGGCTTCGGTTTCCGGATAGCTTTCTCTCATTTTTCATTACCTCCCAATTTTTTATCAAGAATGTACCAGCGTGCCAATCTCTTCTCCGAGAATAGCTCGCTTGATGTTCTGCGGGTCATCAAGACCAAACACTCGAATCGGCACGTCGTTGTCCATGCAAAGCGACGTTGCCGTGGAGTCCATCACTCCGAGCGAGCGGTTGAGCACCTCTTTATACGTGAGCTCATCAAACCGCCTGGCATCCGGATTTACGTTCGGGTCCGAGTCGTAAACCGCATCTACTTTTTTTGCCAGAAGTATAATCTCCGCGTCAATCTCCGCCGCGCGCAGCGCCGCTGTAGTATCCGTGGAGAAGAACGGGTTCCCCGTACCGCATCCAAAAATAACCACTCTGCCGCGTTGAAGATGACTAAGCGCCCTGCCGCGTATGTAGGGTTCCGCAATCTGGCGCATCTCAATCGCCGTTTGCACGCGCGTGGGGATATCTTTTGCCTCAAACGCATCACACAGTGCAAGTGCGTTTATCACTGTCGCCAGCATTCCCATGTGGTCTGCCCGCGTTCTGTCCATGTTTTTACCGCTTCTGCCACGCCAGAAATTGCCTCCCCCTACGACAACCGCTATTTCTGCGCCCATGTTGTTGCATTCCGCCACCGTTTCTGCGATAGCATCAAGCGTTTCCTCGTCAAGCCCGAAACCTTTTCTGCCCGCAAGCGCTTCGCCACTGATTTTCAGCAATACTCTTTTGTATTTCGGCTGCATTTGCAATCCTCCAAACTTATAATAACCTAATTATATTTATATTCTACATTTCACATGAAAATCCTGCTTGTGCTTCATAATTTATAATACTGATACAAGTTGCATTTAAGAGTGCCGTTATAAAGTTTTCGGCGCTTGTCCGCCGTGCGTGCATAAAACTTTTCAAAGCCTTCGTGAGAGGTTAGAATATGCTTTGTAAAGCCTTCATACTCGCCAAACTTTTTACCCATGTCCGCATAGAGAGCCTCGCACGAGCGCTTATCCATAAGCCTCTCGCCGTAGGGCGGGTTGCATATTATTGCTCCCTGGCCGGAAAGCGGCTCCAAATCGCGCATGTCGCGTACAGAGAACCTAATCATGCCGTCCACACCGGCTCTGCGCGCGTTCTCTTGCGCTGTTTTAACAGCTCCCTTGTCAATATCAGACGCGTATATCCTTACATCGCCTCTTTCCTCCTCGTCCCGCGTTTCCTCGCGCGCATTCGCAAAATGCTTTTTGTCCATGTTCTTCCAATTTTCGGCTGCAAATGTGCGGTTCACGCCCGGTGCAATATTCGCGGCAAAAAGAGCTGCTTCAATTGCTATCGTGCCGCTTCCGCAAAAGGGGTCAAGCAACGCCTTTTTGCGTCCCCAGCGGGCAATATCTATCATCGAAAACGCAAGCGTTTCACGAAGCGGGGCGGCGACTGACGCAGGGCGGTAGCCACGCTTATGGAGGCTGATGCCGGTCGTATCGATATACAGCGTCGCCACATCGCGCATAATCGAAAACTGTATCTGATAAAGCGCACTGTCCTCCGGCAGGACATTCATCCCATAGCATGCGCCCAGTCTCCTCGCAACCGCTTTCTTTATTATCGCCTGGCAGTCCGGCACCGAATGTAGCTTTGACGAGAGCGCGTGTCCTTTAACCGGGAATGCACCTCCGAGCGGTATAAACTCCTCCCAGCCGAGCGCTCGTGTGCCTTCAAAAAGCGCGTCAAACGTATCGGCGCGAAATGAACCCAGATTGATAAGTACTCTTTCACCTGCACGCAGCCTGACATTTGCGACTGCAACCGCCTCGCAGTCGCCTTCAAAAGTGACGCGCCCGTTCTCCACCGCCGCCGTCTCATAACCGCAGCGGCGTATTTCGTTCGCCGTCACCGACTCTGTGCCGAGCATCGTGGGTACAGTCAGTAAAAACTTTTGCATATCTACCTCTGTGTTTTAATGTTCTTTATCGCAAGCGTGAAAACCGCGCCTATCGACTCAAACAGGATTTTACGCGTATCCTCGTCAAAAGAAGCTACCGCCTGCATCGCCGCTTTCGCTTTTTGCGGCCAGTTTTCCGCAAGCTCTCTTGTAGTCTTTGCGCCGGTGGCCTTGATTGCGCCGTAAAGCGCATCGGTAAATCTCTCGCGCTCCTCGTCCGAGAGCGTATTTATCCACCCGTTTATGGCGCTGTTTCTCACCTCTGCCGCAACGGATAATTCCTTTTCCAGCGCAAACTCTCCGTTTTCCACAACCCAAGTGAACGGGTCATGCTGAAGCACATCTATTCCGGTGCTCCTGACTACGCGGTAGTTTTTAAGGCAATGCATCAGCATTCCCACAAGCGCGCTCTGCGGCATTGTTTTCTCTATTCTTTTCTCAATCGCCTTGTACTCGGGAAGCTCAAACATATCCTCTCGGAAGCCGGGCCCGTCATGCGTGAAAACCCGTTCTAACCTGCGCTGCACTTCCGCGTTGCATTTTATCGCAGAATATACCGCAATATTTCCGCCCTTGGAATGGCCTCCCACAAAAAGCGGTTTAGCTGTTTTTCCCGCTGCGGCGTTCAGGTATTCAACACCTGACCTCTGCGACGGAATCGGAGTTATGAAAGCCAGATTAAAGTCCTCACGCCATCCGAGAAAGGTGGAATCCGTGCCGCGATATGCTACATACACAAAATCCCTTGCTTCAAAAAGCATGGCGCAAAACTGCTTTTGCTCATTCTCGTCCGCAGCATTGACAAAGCTGTGAACACGCACAAGAGCAAAGCGCGGATTTTTTGCGGCCGCAAGCAGCAAGCGCCGATTTTTTTTGGCGAGCATCGTATCACTAAATACCGTGTCCAAATTTCCTCCGGCAATATCCTCTATCGTACCTTCGTAAAGCTCGGCATAGGCAAGCGTTGAAAAGATTAAGCTGTCAACATCGCCAAGCGCCTTCTCTTCGAAGCTTTGCGTCACACTCTCTGCGTAATCGATAATATTCGGCATTTCTTACTCCTTCCGGTTTTGCGGGTCGTTTTGCCATGTCAATTCATTATACCATATTATTTTCCTTTTGTCTATCTTAGAATAATTTTTTTCGCACAAAGAAGCGGCTTCGAGATTTTGAAACCGCTTCTCTTTCGTCCGAATGTTCCAAGTCTGCGGAGAACTCGGCATCCGTCCCGATGAAATCATTCAGCGTCCTCGGGCGAGATAGCGCCGAGATTTACCACATAATTTCTATACGTCTCCAGCCACACCACGCCGGTATCTTGCAGTTCCCCTGATTTTGCAAGTTCGTCACTGTAATCAAGCGGGCTGAAGACCACCGTATAGCGTGCCGTATCCTCCAATGACGCTCCGTTGAATCTCACGCTCTCTATGCTGCCGTCCTCCGTTCTTTCCAACTCGATTCCCGCAGCAATATACTCAAATGCGGCAAGGTTCCCTTCGCCGTCTTTAAGTATACGCCCCTTTTCCAGCAGTTCGCGCACCTGCGCCCCGCTCAGAGTAATCGTCGTAATATTTCGTGTATTGTATCCGGAGAGCGGAATATTCACATCCGCCTTCGTAATCCCGCCGGCATACAGTTTGCCGTTTGAACCGCCGGCTTCATTGAAATATTTGCTGTATTTACCCATGGACACCAGCGCAAAATCACCAAGTCCCTGCGCGTTCAAGGCGTTTGCGACAAAGCGTGCCGTTTGGCGCTCGTCCAGAGTCTCCTCCACTGTTGCGATGTAAACCTCCTCCGAGTTGTCCAGCGAGGCTCGCCGCATATCGTCCATCACTTCGTACACGCCGGACATGTCGCCGCCGTTCATACACACCTCCTTGATATACGCGCCGCCGACGGCAATGATGTCCGTATACCCGGTGTAAAAAAACGGAGCGGTATGTCCTTTCGCTATTGTGGTTTTAAGACCATCAAACAACGCGGGCAACTCCGAGCCGCTTCCCGCCAGTGTCAGAACATCCCCGACACCGGAATACGATGTCATCTGTCCTTCTTCTGTTGAAAAAAGCTCCAGCAATTTAAGCGCATTTTCCAGCTTTTGTTCATTGCCGCTTTCACCGAGCCTTTTGTGTAATCCAATCTTTACGCCGTATCCTGTAGCGCAAAACGCGCTGTCGTCGCCAAAGCCGTATAGCGGGAATGTCCCGAACTCATCCTCCGCAGCCTCCGTCAACTCCACCAGTAAAGAGTGCTTGCCCATCATGTATACCATTGCGCACTCTCTATTTATCAGCATATTATAGTTTTCGCTGTCTCCGGCCGTGGCCTGTGATGCGTCAAAAGCGCCCGCTTCCTGCCAGTCCTGCAAAAGCTCTAACCCCGTCCTAAAGCCGTCTTTCGAGGAAGCTTCGCCTGCGGCAAAGCTTTGAGCCCACGCGGCGCCGTCAGGCGTTTGCAAAAAGTCACAGTGAGAAAGCTCGCTCATAAGCGTAAAATAAGTGCCGCTGTGTTTACCGGGCAGCGCCAGAGGCAGAATATCGCTCTCCTCTCTTATTCGCTTGATTAAGGCTGTAAACTCCTCATGGCTTGTCGGCTCTTCCCAGCCCATCTGCGCAAAGAGCGTCTTATTATAGCAAATCCCCCGAATGGAGCTGGGACCTTCCAGGAAGTAAACCCTGCCGTTAATATCCAGATTATTCAGCACGCTGGCCTTGTAGTTTTGTATAAAATCGTAGCCGGACAAATCCAGCATATTTTCCTCCTGCAGCGCAGCTGTGGGGGCGTATGTCGTGAGAATAATATCGGTCAGGTCTCCCACAGTAAAGCGCTTGAAAATATAAGCGGATGAATTCGCACCGGAGTATCCGCTTTTTTCAAAGGTAATATCCGGATGAGTTTCATGCAGCAAATCTACCAAGTCATCAAAGCTTCTCCCCGTGGTCGGTATTAAAACGCTCAACGCTGAAGCGTCCTTCGGCCGCGTTATTGTATGAGTGCACCCGTGCAAAAACGCAAACGGCAATATTGCCGCCAGTATAAGCGCCGCTACACGAGTCGGACCCGTTAGTTTTTTCATAAGCTCGCTCCTTATCATTTTCATCCGCTGTCCGTTTTTATTCAACATGTGATTGTTTCCTGTACTTTTGTAAAACTCTACACAGCTGTGCAATATTTATCGGTTTGCTCAGATGGTCGTTCATTCCCGCCTTTCGAGTCAATTCCTCATCTGAGGCGAACGCGTCCGCAGTAAGGGCCACAATGGGAACAACCGCATCGGTCCGCTGAAGGGAGCGGATACGGCTGCACGCCTCAATGCCGTCCATGACCGGCATCCTCAGGTCCATTAGAATCAGCTCATAGTGCCACATGGGTGATGCCTCAAAGCGCTCCAGCGCATCCTTGCCGTTGTCCGCAGTATCCACCATAACTTGGAAGTCCTCCAAAATTGTTTTGGCGATAAGGAGGTTAATCTCATTGTCCTCCACCAAAAGCACGCGCATACCGGCGACGTCTTCAAGCGGCAGCGGCTGCGCTTCTTCCTTGTCTGTTGGGATGTCCGATGCGTCGCACTTTGCCAGCGGCAGTTTCGCCGTAAAGCGGCTCCCTTTGCCATAGATGCTGTGAACGCTAATCTCGCCGCCCATTTTTTCCACCAGGCTTTTTACGATGGACAAGCCTAACCCTGTACCCTTGTACTTAGTGCGGCTTGAGCCGTTCTCCTGCATAAACGGTTCAAATAAATGCGGAATGAAATCCTGCTTCATCCCTATACCCGTGTCCTCAACCTCAAAACAGTACCCGCTTTCCGTGTCAAACACACGCAGCCAAATATGCCCGCCCTCAGGCGTAAACTTGACGGCGTTTCCCAGCAAATTGGTAATAATTTGGTTCAGCAACACCTCATCCGCCATAACATACGGAGCCTTTAGCGCGCTGATATCTTTTTCAAAAATAATCTTGTTCTCTTTCGTCTGCGCTTCAATATGTACAGTGCATTCCTTCAGCAGTCTGCATAGGTCTGTCGGTTTATTGTTAATCTCAACCCTGCCATGCTCAATCCGCGTCATGTCCAGCACGTCGTTGACCAGGCTCATTAGCTGACCGGAGGAGATATTTATTTTTTCCAGGCAATCCGCCACCGCCTCAGGGTCGTGAATGTTTTGACCTGCGATATGACACATACCCATAATGCCGTTGAGCGGGGTTCGTATATCGTGCGACATACGTGAGAGGAAGTTGGATTTTTCCTGACTGGCGCTGCGCGCCTCTTCAACAGCAAGCTGTTGCCTGGCAAGCGTCTGGCGCGAATTAGTCCATAGGAACAGAGAAATCAGCAAAACTATCAGCAGTGCAATTACCATAATCTCCACCATCAGCATCTGAACCATCTGTGTAGTGTCGCCTCTCACATATATCTCCGGTACAATTAGGAACAAGTTCCAGTTATTAAACGCTAACGGCGAGTAAGAGACAAAATATCTCCCGTCCTCACGTTCTATCTCAAATGTGTAAGAAGCGCCGTTTTCAAGAGCGCTGCTTAGTCCCTCATAAGAAGCGTCGTACAAAAACGCTGCGTTTTGCAGCCCTGCCGGTATATTGTACGCGGACATGAACTCAGATTGATTCTGCTGGTGATAGAGCCGCATCCCGTTTTGGTCGGTGATATAAGAATAGCTGTGGTTTTCAAACGCGGAAACCGCCAGCAGTTTTCCGAAGTCTTCCATATCAAGAGTGATAAGGATATGCGTTACATCTATATCCTCATCCGTCAACTCAATGGGCTGCGGCAGGCGATACATCAGTATCATTTGCTCTGCATCCTCCAAGCCGGTCTCCATAATGACAAGCTGCTGCTGCGGGCAGTTATCAAGCAAAATCTCAGGCAAAGCCCATCTCACTACGTTCCCGTCCCACGTATAGTGCCGCCCCCAATTGTCCACACAAGACAGTTTCCATGTGTACAATTCCGTAGAGAGGTCTCTGTAAGTTTCGCTGATATTTTCCAACAGCGCGGAGGTGTCAGGAAACGCACTCTTAGACATGGTATAGGAAACATAAGACAGGCGTTCCCATTCGCCGCTAACTGTCCTGTTGACGACTTCAACCACCTTTTCTGTCGTCTGCCTCAGGCTGTACGAACACTGCCGGTAAATCTGTGTGTCAAAAATTCTAATGAACAAAGCGCATGCCACAATCACAAAGGCTATTATGACCGACATAAATACCTTTGTGCCAAGCGGGAAGCGCATTTTTGATTTATCCGTTTGTTTGTCCGTAACGTGTATGTCCATTTTTATCTCAGGCTCCAATTCTTGAGAAAGGCCGCCAAATTTACAGTTTTATTGCAAGGCACAGCAAAATGCCACAGCATGAATACTCGTAAATCAGATTACCTACTTTCACCATAATCTTCTTAATTTTTATTATACACGAGATGTCGAGAAAGTCAATACAACAGACAAAAAATCATGCGCAGCCATTAGTTTGTCGATGCCTGGCAGCGCGAAGTCACAGAATGGATCAGAGATATTTTTATGAATACGAACACTTCAGAAACATAGATGAGCTTAACGAAAAACTTGCAGAGCATCTGCTTTGGACAAATCACAAACCAATGCGCGTAAGCGGACGGGACTTTTGGGTATAGTGCACGATATAGATGTACTGCGCCGAAGGCGCAAATCGAAAAAAGTTGGTAGGCAACAAAGCGACAGCGAGCGCGCTTGCAAGCGAGCCGAGCGACTTGCCGTGACTTTTTTCGGAAAAGGAGGAGCAACGAAGCGTTTATGAAAACACTCCAACCGTCTAAGCGATTGGAGTGTTTGATTGGAGCGTAGCTTGCTCCGACGTGGTTGCGGAGGCAGGATTTGAACCTGCGACCTCCGGGTTATGAGCCCGACGAGCTACCGGACTGCTCTACTCCGCGATATTTCTTCCAACGAAAGATATTATAACACAGTCTCGTGGCAATGTAAAGACTTTTTTTATGTTTTTTTGCTTGCGGTCTTTGTTCGGCGGCGAACGGCTGCGGCGAGAACAATTATGGCTATTCCGCACAGTGCGCCGCCAAAGTCAAGTGCGATGTCCGTAACACTGTCTGTTCTACCGTTGAAATGCTGAATCATCTCATCGGCTACTGCCACGGCAAGTGAAACAAACAGGACCGCAAAGCAGCTAAACCTGCCGCTTATCGCCTTTATCATCGCCAGCAGCGCCCCCAAAAGCGCAAACTCCAAAAGATGCGCCGCTTTCCGCACGAATATGTTGAGCTTTGTGTCAGCAGCCTCAGACTCAGTAATCTTTTCCATAGTTTCCACAACAACACTGCTTACGGCGTTCGAGTCTTCGCTGTTTTGAAAAGAATTGCCCCAAATGAACACCGTCGTCAAGACGGTCATGCCAACGATAATTCGCAAGGCCAATGTCTTCATTTTTTAACCCTCTTTGTAATAGTCCGCATACCAATGGGCAAACTTCGCCAATCCATCTTGTATCGTAGTGGACGGATTGAACCCGACGTCTGCGACAAGGTCTGAAACGTCCGCATATGTTGCCACAACATCACCCATCTGCATAGGCAAAAATTCCTTCTTGGCTTCAAGTTTTGTTCCGTACGCCGTGGAAAGCGCGTCCTCCAAGGCTTGAACATAGTCCATTAGGTCCTCCGGCTTATTGTTTCCGATATTGTACACTTTATACCTGACGTTGTCCATGTTCTCTGCCGGAGGGTTGCTTATTATTCGCATTACGCCCTCGACTATATCATCAATATATGTGAAATCGCGCTTCATATTACCATTATTGAAAATTTGGATGGTTTCCCCGCGCAAAATTTTTCTCGTAAACGAGAAATACGCCATATCCGGCCTGCCCATAGGTCCATACACTGTAAAAAACCGCAGTCCCGTAACCGGGAAATTATAGAGCTTGGAATAGCAGTGCGCCATAAGCTCGTTGCTCTTTTTCGTCGCCGCGTACAGGCTTACGGGGTTATCCACCATATCAGCGGTTGAGAACGGCATCTTCTTGTTCGCGCCATACACAGAGCTGGATGACGCGTACACAAGATGATTTGTACCATGGCGGCGGCAAGCCTCAAGTATGTTGAAAAACCCGATTATATTAGAGTCTATATACGCTTTCGGATTCTCTATACTGTAGCGCACTCCCGCCTGCGCCGCCAGATTGACCGTTATATCCGGCGCGTACCTCGCGTATAGCGCGCCGACGGCATCCGCATCCGCAATGTCACCCTTTACAAACGTGAAAAGCTCGTACTTCTCAAGCAGAGAGAGGCGGTGCTCCTTCAAAGAGACCTCGTAGTAATCGTTAAGATTATCAAACCCTATCACCTTCGCGCCCGCGTCAAGTATGCGCTTGGCAAGGAAATAGCCTATAAATCCCGCTGCACCCGTAACAAGATATGTTTTTCTCGCATCAAAGCTGTTCATCTATCTGCCCTCATACATTTTTTTATAATAGTCCATATATTCGCCGCTGATTATGTTCTCCCACCACGTACGGTTATCAAGATACCATTTGACCGTTTGTTTAATGCCCGTATCAAAACTTGTCTCCGGGAGCCAGCCCAACTCGTTGTGTATTTTTGTGGGGTCTATCGCATAACGCATATCGTGACCCTTGCGGTCTGTAACATACGTTATTAGCTCCTCGCCCTTGCCAAGCTCTTTGAGAATCAGCTTCACAACGTCTATATTAGCCTTTTCGTTATGCCCGCCTATATTGTAAACCTCGCCCACCTTGCCGCCGCGGATTATAAGGTCAATAGCACGGCAATGGTCGGTTACATAGAGCCAGTCACGTACATTTTTACCCTCACCGTAAACTGGGAGGGGCTTGTCGTTTAACGCGTTGGCAATCATGAGCGGAATCAGCTTCTCGGGGAAGTGGTACGGCCCATAGTTATTGGAGCAGCGTGAAATGGTTACCGGCAGATTATATGTGCGGTAATACGCCAGCGTCAATAAATCCGCCGCCGCCTTCGACGCGGAATATGGGCTTGAAGTGTGAATCGGGGTCTCTTCAGTAAAGAAAAGGTCCGGCCTGTCAAGCGGCAAGTCGCCGTACACTTCATCGGTCGAAACCTGATGATAGCGCGCCGCGCCGTACTCTTTCGCGGCATCGAGCAGCACCTGCGTACCGAGTACATTCGTAACCAGGAATATCTCCGGATTCAGTATTGAGCGGTCAACATGGCTTTCAGCGGCAAAGTTAACCACAACATCAAACTTTTCCGCCGCAAAAAGCTCATTGACTGTGGCTCGGTCGGCAATGTCCCCGCGCACAAATTTGAATTTTGAATTTTTAAGCGCCTTTTCGAGCGTTTCGAGGTTGCCCGCATAGGTGAGCGCGTCCAGACACACAATATCGTCCTCAGGATGTTTCTCAAGCATATAGTATACAAAGTTCGCGCCGATAAAGCCGGCGCCGCCTGTTACAAGAATTTTCATGGTTATTCCTCCGATGCAAGTGATATAATATATTGTCCATACTCGGTGTTCGCAAGCTGAGCGCCTATCTCGGCAAACTGCTCTTTCGTTATAAAGCCGCGCCGCCACGCAATTTCCTCGATACACGAAACATAGAATCCTTGGCGCGACTGTATCGCTTCGATATATTCGCTCGCCTTGAGCATGCCCTCCGGCGTACCCGTATCGAGCCATGCCATTCCGCGCGATAGAAGTCCCACGTGAAGCTCTCCCATCTCAAGATACACGTTATTGACCGACGTTATCTCCAGCTCACCACGCGGCGAAGGCTCAATGTTCTTTGCGATTTCCACAACACGGTTGTCATAAAAATATAATCCCGGAACCGCGAGGTTTGACTTAGGTTTGCTGGGCTTTTCCTCAATGGAAACGGCCTTATGGTCCTTGTCGAACTCCACAACACCAAAACTCGTTGGGTCCTTCACGGGATACCCGAAAATTGTGGCGCCTTTCTCTCTGGCGACCGCATCCCTTAAAATCGGCGTGAGGTTCTGCCCGTAAAAGATATTGTCGCCCAGTATAAGGCACACACCGTCATTGCCGATGAACTCCTCGCCGAGCGTGAACGCCTGTGCAAGACCCTTTGGCTCTTTCTGAACTATGTACGAAAATTTTACGCCTATGCGGCTGCCGTCTCCGAGCAGCTTTTTGTAAAGCGGCGTGTCGTCCGGCGTTGATATAATAAGTATTTCCCGTATACCTGCCAGAAGCAGCACCGACAGCGGATAATAAATCATCGGCTTGTCGTATATGGGAAGAAGCTGCTTGGACACAACCTGCGTCACCGGATAGAGTCTTGTCCCTTTTCCGCCCGCAAGAATAATACCTTTCATGTTAATCCCCCTATCCTAAAATTATATCACATATCCTATCCACATCGCAAAGCTCCAAATCTGCATAAAGCGGAAGCGTAAGCACGTGCAGCGCTATATCCGCAGCGACCGGCGTATCAAGCGCTGAATAGCCTTCTCCCAAGCACGCAAACGTATTTGTCAGCGGATAAAAATACTTTCTTGCAAAAATGTTGTTTTGCGCCAATAACTCCGCTACATCATCGCGGCTCTTTCCGAAAACCTTTTCATCAAACAAAGCGGGGAAATACGCGTAATTACCCTGTACACCCTCCTGGTC
Organism: Clostridia bacterium; assembly: GCA_030527235.1. Lineage (GTDB taxonomy): Bacteria > Bacillota > Clostridia > UMGS1883 > UMGS1883 > JAUNBL01. The sequence continues at coordinate 27,246 of JAUNBL010000015.1, forward strand.
GGTACAGATTCTTATGCCGCCCACACCGCATAGCCTCTCACGGTAACGCTCCACCGCTTGGCGGCGTTTCCTTATATTGTCTTCCACATGCCGCAGATTACATATGCCCATCGCCGCGTGGAATTCGGTCATTTTGGCGTTTGTTCCCACATATGGAACATCCGTCTCGTCCTTTTGACCAAACTGACGAATAGCCTTGCACTTTGCAACAAGCTCATCGTCCGCAAACGTCAAACCGCCGCCCTCTACGGTATTAAACACCTTTGTCGCATGGAATGAGAACATTGACACGTCTCCGTATGCGCCTATACCACGCCCACCAACCTTAACGCCGAAGGTATGAGCCGCATCATATATAACACGAAGATTATACTTTCGCGCTATCTTCTCAATCGCATCTACATCGCAGACGTTTCCGTAAACGTGTACCGGCAATATAGCGCACGTTTTTTCGTTTATAAGCGGCTCAATTTTGGCGGGGTCCATTGTATAGTATTTTGGTTCAACATCGCAAAACACCGGTTTCAACCCGTTTCTCACGATAGCCTGCGTAGTGGAGGCAAATGTGAACGGCGTTGTGATAACCTCACCCTTAAGACCAAGCGCGTCAAGCGCTATCTCAAGAGCTAAATGACCGTTGGCAAAAAGTTCAACGTGCTCTACCCCCAGGTATTCCTCAAGATTTTTTTGAAGGATTTGATGCTTTGGTCCTGCGTTCGTCAGCCACCTGTTTTCCCAAATCGATTTTACTTCCTCGAAGTATTCCTCCATCGGAGGCATTGACGGACTGGTTACGTTAATTTTCTTCATTCTTGTTTTGCTCCTTAATCTCATCTATCATTTCACTCTGGCGGCAAATTGCGGCGTAGTTCGCTTCGCGCACGCTGTTGTCCTTTACCGAAAGCAGAAAATGCTCTATCGATTTTTTGAATGTATCATCACTATCAAGCTCCACGGTTTCACTCTCGTTTTGGCGTGTAATAGTAACGGTCGGTTTGAATCCCGCCGGCGCCGTAAGTATGCGGTTTGTAAATATTGTTCCTGCCGAACCCCAAACTTCAAGGCTGCACTTGTATTCATTGTCCATGCCAAATGAAAGCTGCGCTGTTATATTATTCTTGTTTGCCATCATTATCGTTCCAAACATATCAACCTGGAACTCATCGCAATAGCCAAGCCTTGAAGCAAGTATTTTCGCACTTTCGCCCAAGAGACGGCTTGCCAGCTTTACCGTATAGCCGCCGCAATCCAAAAGTGCGCCCCCGCCCAGCGCTTTATTATACCTGAAATCGTTAGACGCGCGGCGCGGGAACCCGAAGCTTATCGTATAAAGACGCACATTCCCGATGTCTCCGCTCGCTATCAGCTTCTCTATGTATTCAATCTGCGAGTGAAAATTGAACATATAGTTTTCGTGCATCGCAAGACCTTTTTTTCGCGCCTTATTGCTAAGCGCCGCCGTCTGCGCGGCGCTTATAGTTGCCGGCTTTTCAACAAATATGTGCTTGCCTGCGTCAAGCGCGCTGTCGGCCCACCTATAATGCAGCGCGGGCGGGAGCGGCAGATATACCGCATCAACAGCCCCATCGTCGAGGAGCGCGCCATAGCTTTCGTAAATTTTGCCTCCATAGGCCTCCTTAAACTTCTCAGCCTTCTCTCGCTCCACATTCAGTACAGCTTCGTTAACGGCATTGCCTTCACCAAACCATTCGTCGCCGCTTGCCACTGCAACACCCGCGTATTTTGCTTCGTCAACCAATCCGAGCGCCGGCATAAAGCGACGAAACGCTATTTCCGAAGGGCAAATTACTCCTATACGCATTTTTATGTCACCCTTTCTAAACTCTAATTTACTTCCAGCATGGACAGCAAGTTCCTAAGCTGAATATTAAGACAGTTATTAACCAAATTAAGCGTGTTGAGCGTTTTGTAATCTGCCCAGAACGCGCCTTCCGGCAGTTCGAGCGCATCCTTTTGAACCTCTATGATGACATTGTGATTTTGTTCATGGTAAAAGCGCCCGCCTTCCTCTGAAAGAATGCTATCACAGACGATTCCGCGTCCGGCGCGCCATAAACTACAAAACTGCGCCGTTAAAACATCCTGCACGTCCTCGATTGGCACGCTTGGTTCAAGCTGCACCGACGGACCTAACTCAACCTTGTCAAAGCAGCCCACTTCACTTTTCGCGCGTACCAAAAACTTGCGGATGCCGCAGTCTATACAAGTGAAAAGTCCGAACGTCGCCATGCCTATAGCCTCAAAAAGCGGCTGTGTCCAATGTCTGACCTCTCTGCCCTCAATCGATATGTCGCAAAAGATTATCTTAAAATCGCTCTTTTGTTCACATACAAATTCGTTATCTTTCATTCGCCACGATTTCAGTGAATAGAGAGGCGCCAGCCGTATAAAGGACTCGTCAAACATTTTTATATTATTTATATACTGATACATTCTCGGAATGATTTTCGTATCCTTTGCAGTGAAAATCGAATTGTAAAGCGCCTTGTCTCCGAAATACTCCTCACAGCCATCGCCCTTTTCAATACAGAAAGGAATACACGAAAGCACCGTACGCGTATCCATATTAACAATATTTTCATAGCGCATAAGCGCCTTTATTTGCCCCAGTGTCATCCATCTGTGCGTGGGCAGTATATCAATCTCTTCGTCTACCTTGATTATTATATTACGGTTGCGCTTTTTGAAGAAACGCGACGACTGCTCCGATTGTATCTGGTCTACGACAATTTCATACTTTGATGCGTTGATAAAGTATTCAAGATACGGCGGTTTTTTGCCTCCGTGCAGCTGCGTAAAATTGCTCTTTGTCGCCTGTATCGTTGGTGAAAGCTGAATCTTATTAACATTGCCCGGCTCTATTTTCGCCTGCATGAGAAAGTTCAGCGCTCCCCCGACCTCTCGGCATATTATGCCTAAATATCCTATCTCGTTTTGCAATATTACAGGCTGTTCATGTACTACCGCGTCGCCCTCATACTTTTTCATGCCGGAAATTGTAAAAAAGCTGTTGTTTCGATTGGTTATAACTCCGTCTGCCTCGTTGTAATACCAAAAGCCGTCCTCGCGAAGCATATCCTTTTGTATGTCTACCTCAACTGTAGCATTGCGCTCTTGTATCCACTCTAAAATGTCGGCGGTGGAGTTAACATTGCCTTCCTTTGCCGCCCATGATTTCACTATTTTATCTGTTAAGGACATACATATTCCTCCTAAACCTGAATTTACGCCTCTTTCGTCCCCGCCTGAGGCTTTTTCCTCTTTTTAATCTCAGCCACAGCCGTGTTCCAAAGGTAGTCAAAGCTTTCAAACTTGAAAAGCTTAGCTCCAAAGGCATAAAACAGCACCCCCGCTATGATTTGCAGGAAAAGCACAAGTATTTGTCCGAGCGGCAGGAATTCCATAGTGTACACCACGGCAAACATTGCAAGCGAAAGCAAGAACGAAGGTCCAAAATCGCGCCACTGTTCAAAAAAGCTATACCCCAGAAGCTTACTGTTTGGATATATACGCACTACACTGCATATCACTGTAGCAAAACACCTTCCCACCATCATTGCCATTAGGCCATGGCGTACCGTAAGCAAAAGCATGGAGATGCCGACAGTCTTGCTAATTATCTCCAATTTCAAGAGTATATCACTGCGCCCAAGCGCCTTTATCGCCTGAATATTCGCTGTTTCTATAGGCGAAAACGCATATGTAAAACAACAGAACTGCAAAAACGGCACGCTTGGCAGCCATTTTTCCGTCAGCACCAAAATAGTAAGCGGACGTGCCACCGCAGCTAAACCTGCCATCATAGGCATTACCAGGAATGTACACGTTTTTATCGAGCGGCGCACCATGGCTTTAACTCTCTGCTTCTCGTCCTGATATTTTGAAAGCGTTGTAAAAAGAACGCTGTCAATTGAATTTGTAATTTCATCAAGAATGAGGAGCGGCCACTGTTTTCCGCGGTTGTAATAGCCAAGGTCTGAAGTTGTATAGACCTTACCTATGACAAGCGCGTAAACGTTTATATAGAGTGTCTGCAACAGCTTTGTTACAAGCACCTTCCATCCAAAACTGTAAAGCGTACGCAGCCGCTCCCACGAAAACGCTCTCTGCGGATGCCATTTAACAGTGAACCACAGCACTATTGTGCTTATTGTAATACTTGTAAGATTTTGTCCCACAAGAGCCCACACGCCACAGCCGCCGTATGCCATTACTATGCCCACAACGCCTGAGGCAATCGTCCCGAAAATCGTCGAAAAGAAAAACCGCTTAAACTGCATCTTTCTCGCTGCGTATGCATGCTGTACAGTGTTTACGGCGCCGACAAGAATTGAAAGCGCAAGAACGCGCAGCGTAGAACAAAGCTCGGGCATTTCATAAAATGCGCTTATAGTAGGCGCGACAGCAAATATAATAGCATAGAGCAGCAGCGAAAATCCCGCATTAAAATAGAATACTGTTGAAAAATCAAGATTGTCGGCATTCTTCTTTTGTATAAGGGCTGAGGAGAGTCCGCTTATAATTATAGCGTTTGACACAGCGATAAAGATATTGAGCATCCCTATTACACCGTAATGCTCCGGTTCAAGCAGCCTTGCAAGTATTATCGAAACGACAAAACCTACCACCTGCGCCCCCATGCGCTCGCCATAGCGCCACATAAGCGATGTTATTACAGTGCGCTTAACGTGTGCATCGTTTTGTGCCATCGTAATACATCTCTCCTTTAATCTTTTTGCGCAAGCGATTTACAATCCCTCTGCAAAAACTGCAGATTGTCTTACGAATCATCTTCACCACAGCTGCCATGCGCACTTTTGGGGGAAGTGATTTCCAAAGCGTATTCACGCTTTTTGCGTTAACGCGGCTGGGATGAAAAAGCCTTGTTGAGAGTACGCCTGTCACCCTGTTTGCAATAAGCGGAGATAAATCGTACTTACCGTCAAAATATTTCTCCAGCGCTCGGACAATGTCTATATACATATACGTGTATTCAACCATTTTGTTTTTATTTGAAAACGAAAAGCTTGACGTGTCTTTTTTCCCCGGCATACGCATCGCCGCCATAACGTCATGCATAACATACACGCCGCCAAGATGGCAGTATATCGAAAAACTTATAGTATCACCCATTGTCGGCGCAATCATGCGCAGCTCTTTGTATTTTTCATCATCAACGGGGAAAATCGCTCTTCGCATCATCACCGTAGAGGAGCGTAATGTCAGGCCGTATTTCTTAAAATTCTTCCAGCCCCACAAAAAGTCTTTTTTTATGCGCAGCCTTGCGTCACAGCTTACCTTGCCGTCCGCAAATACTACGGCATAGTCATGTGCCACAGCCGGAATATCGGGATGCGCCTCCAGAAAGTCAAATTGCTTTTGAAGCTTGTATTCATCCGTCCAAAAGTTGTCGCCTTCGAGTGACGCGCTGTATTTTCCACGCATTAATGCGCGGATAGAGGCGCTGTTGCGGCTCAGTCCCTGGTTTGTTTCATGAAGCACGAGACGCATACGGTCTCCGTATTCTTCTTTGAGAGACAAAAGCACAGCGCGCGTATTATCCGTTGAGCAGTCCTCTCCCACTATAAGCTCAAACTCAAAGGTCGTCTTCTGTGCAAAAACGCTATCTACCGCCTGACGTATGTAATCTTCATGGTTATACGTCACCATTGAAATACTGACCATAATATTGTCAGTCATTGCACAACACCCCTATCAACCAAATATGCTTTTCACATTTCGCTGTTTTCCAAAATACGCAAATAATATAATCTTCATTTTTTAATATGAAAGATTGCCCTCGACAATACAATGTATGGTTATTTTCGGATGTCTTGTATTAAACTACACCGACTTATTGCACTACTTGTAGTACGAAGAAAGCTCAACGTAATTACTTATTGCAACCATACCATTCTAATCCCTTCAAAAACAGTTCTCGGTGCGTTTCACACTCCACTATATTTCTGAGTCTGACAGCACTGCGCCTGTCGTAAGGCAACCCCCAAATCTTTTCTCCAAAAAGCTTATTTGCAAGCCTTCCTACTACACTTGTCCGAATCCTTCCCATGCTTCTTCCCAAATAAGTGTATATTGTCTTTCTTGCGAGTTCCTTGTATTTTTCTTCTACAAAGCCTTCCCTTTGAATTTCCTGCGACCGAAGTTCAAAGTCTTCCAGTATTCTGCGCGCATCTTCCCCCTGTGCCATATTGACTCCGCCTGCTCGCTTACGAAGCGGAATGAAATTAAATTCATGTGAATCTTTGTCAATGTCTATTGTTATCAACAGCGACGTTTCCCACATTTTATTATCAACACCGTCAAACAAAAAGTTTCCTTGTCCATAACATATTGTGGCTCCGTTGTATTCCTCCATACAACCAATACAATGACTGTGCTGCGTAATAACCGCATTTGCACCGAACTCAACAAACCTACGGCATGTTCTTTGTAGTTTTGGCGATGGATAACGATAATTTTCTTTACCACCATGATAAAGTACTATTACAAAATCACACTGCTCTTTCAATACACGCACGTCGTCAAAGCTTGTAAAGGCATCATAGGGATTGGCTCCCGGACACATTTGCGAGGCAATTGAAAACTCATGCTCAGTACAGGCATATATTCCTATTTGCAAATTATCACGCATTATAATAAAGGGTTCTTTAGCTTCAAAAATTGTCTTCCCTGCTCCAACGTAAGAAATACCAGCATTTACAACTGCAGCAATTGTGTTTTGCAGATTGCCTTCACCAGCATCCAATATATGGTTGTTTGCCAAAGTAAGCAAATTCACTCCAACAGCACGATATGCATTTACTGCCGCCGTAGGTGCAACAAAACATGCTCCCTCTTTTTCAATGGCTATTGTAGAATCTGCTAGCGCTGCCTCTAAATTAAAAATGCGATAATCCATACTTTCCATATATTTAAGCAGTGCTTTGTCACAAAGTGCCTCGGCATCACCATTGCAAAAAGCTTCTAAATTTGATTGTGTAGGGATAAAATCCGCGCCAATTGTAATTTTCATATTCCGAGCTCACTCCTTTCAAACCTACGTCAGCTTTTTCTCAACGTCATTTTTTTCCGCTCTTTGAAGTTCGGTCAACCTGCTCGTCCCTAAAATTATGGCAATAATTATCACGCATTGAAAATTATAGGGCAATATTACACCGGTGCCCAGGGCCAACAGCATGGCTATCGTGGCAAAGCAAAGTAAAATTTTGTTTCTTTGTTCAACGTTGTCCGCCTGGCGTATTTGCTTCCACAGCTTAAACAGAATCATCAGCATCGGCACAAGCCACAAAATTGTTCCTATTGCGCCGGTACACGAGATAAGCTCCGCGTATGTAGAGTGCGAATATGTGTTGTACCTACTGTGTACCCGAAACTGATTATACCCGAGCCCGGCAAGAGGACTCTGCCAGAAAAATTCCACGCTCTCCGCGTACATTCCGGCGCGGGCTTCGTCGCCTGTAACAACGCTGTCATCTGTAAGACGGGCATAAACATAGCTGCTGCGCAGATATGGCATAAACACGAAAAGCGCGCCTGCAAGCAGAGCAATGATAATCACAATAACAACTGCCTTTTGCGACACCTTGAAATCCTTCCAGTTGTTTGTCACAAACAAAAACGCCCAAATCGCAATCAAGAATACTGCGCAGATAAGAGCCTTTCTCGAAGCTGTAAAAACTATCGCGTAAAGCAAAAAGCAAGAAACCGCCAAGTTAAACACTATGCTTACGGCTTTTTTCGGATTTATTCTATAGAGGAAAGCGAAGATACCCAGACACATTAGAATGCCGTCTGCATTTCGGTTGGTATTTTCACTCAGCCGTATGTATTCTCCAACCTCTGCGCCTCCGGTAATAATGCGTACAGCGTACATTACGGACAAAATGCAAAACAGGTTTATAAAGAAGTTTGCATTTCCGTCACGCTTTATTGCAAGTATTACAAAAACCGTCATCGCCAAAAACGCACAGTATATCATCCAGGAGTTCAGCATCATACGCAGCTCTTGGGCGACAAAAAGGCCGGAGATACCCGTAAAAATCGCAAACACGGTCCACCACTTAATCTGCGGCAAAAATATGTCGTTATACCTTATCCTTGCCACATATATATACAAAAGCATCACGGCAATCATTGCGGCGGCGAGCGGCGCGACCACGCCGGAGAGCGTTTCGTAAATCGCCTGGTACCAGCCGACAAAGAAAAAATATACTATAAATATAAGCTTTCCTATAATGAGCAATATCTTAGACATAGCTGCCTCTCTTCTCGTCTATGAAGGCGATAATTTTTTTTGCACGTGTCTTTATGGCAAACCCGTTTGCCCGCTCTGCCGCGGCCGCGCTCATTCTCTCGCGCAGGGCCTTATTGTCACGCAAGGCTGCAATCGCCGCCGCGATGGCGTCTGTGTCATCTGAATCAACACGGATAGAGTATTGTTCCTCCAAAATATCATCATTAAAACAAAGGTTTGAAGATATAATCGGCAAACCGCATGCCATTGCCTCAAGTATTGCGTTGCAGCAGCCTTCCGCACGCGTCGGAAGCACGAATACGTCCGCCGCGTTAAGATACGTAACAATTTTCTCATGCGCCAGCTTATCGCAGAACAAAATCCCTTCGCACTCGGGCGGAAAATCTCCGCTTCCGATAAAGATTGACTGCACGCCGCCCGCCTTTTTTATCGCCTCACCCAAACGGTTTGCGCCTTTGCGTTCGTTAAAAGCGCCCAGAAATGCAACGATAAACGCGTCCTGGGGAAAATCCAGCGCTTTCCTTGCAAGCGCCTTGCTTGACACATAGAACTCGTCCGAATCAATGCCGTTTGGAAGCACTATACATTTTTCGCGCGGAGCAAGCCGCATTTTCACGCAGTCTTCCATATTCTCTGAGGAGACGCATATAACGCCGTTTACGCGATTGAGGCAGTGCATAATGTCCTCAAGCCGGTTTGTTTCGAGCACAGAAATTTTGCTCTCACCACAGGCGACAAACACCGGCAGCTTTTCGTCTGCCTTTGCTGCGGCGATGCCGCATTCCCAAAAGTGACCATACAGCACGTCCGCGCCTTTTACTCTACGGTACGCGCGCCTAACAGCGCGTTCAAACAGTATATTATTCACATCAGCCTTGCCCGCCTTAAAATTTGAAAACGTGGCAAAATACGGCTGATATATATCAATCGTATTGCCGCACTTGGTAGTTTTTTGCCAAAACGACGGATTCCTCGCAATGCCGCGCAAAAGGCACTTTGTTATGCTTTGCGGAGCGATAACGCTGACCTTCACGCCCTCATCCGCAATTTGGCAGACAAGTCGGTCCACAAAGCTGAATATTGGATTTTTTTCCGTCGGATAGCCCTGAGCTACAACGCAAATATGCTTCAAATTACTCACCCTTGAAAGTTAGTTGACATTTCATAAAGAGTACATACGGTAAATACAGTATTATTTATTTCAACATTCCCCGCCTCAAAATAGGCCGTGTTTATGTTAGGGAACTCATTCTTGAAATACTCATATGCCTTGGAAAAATAAGCGCTCTTGGCAAGAAGTTTTTGCAGCTTCCTCACTTCTTTTTCGTTTGCCTTATCGTGTGCGGCCTTATAAATATATACGTCGCTCGGCAAAATCGAGCGCAGACCCCACTTGATTTTCTGCATCAGCGGCATCCGAGTCATGTCGTAGCCGTAAGAGGACGGGCATTTAATGACCTCCGCGTCAAGCGTCTTTATCATTTCGCCCTCAAATTCGCCGTACAATCCTGCAAAACGGTACATGTCGTACGCTTTGTCAACCAACGCGCTCTCCGTAAACGGAGCGAGATAAAAGCTTTGCGTGTTGTTTGCCGAAGCGACACATGCTAAGGCATTGGGGATTCTGTTTTGCGCAAAATAGAGCTTTGCGGCAAAGCGGTCAGTCCGTCCGGAAAGCTTTATCCCAAATTCGTTTTCCATTTTGGCAATTATACTGCTTTGTATTGTCTCAAAAGTCTCCTTATCAAAAAGATACGGAGCTCTGATAGTGTAAACATGCGCTTTGAGCCACTTTTTGAAATTTATCGTTTTTGCAGAAGTGTGATAGAAATTTCTGTATATCTCCCCGCCCACTCCGGAAAATGTAAGCCGCGCATCGCCTGTAGTCTGTTCCTTATACCACGGTGTATGTGTCGCCGAAAAAACACCGATGTTTTCAGAGTTGCGTCCGTCAAAATAGTACACGTTTGTACGCAGAATTTCATCTATCTCTTGCGGCTCATAATCAGTGATGTACTTCGTCGGTATCTTTCGCAGCGCAGTGTCATGCACCTTCGCTATATTTTCCGCCAGCGCCATCTCACGATTGTGCACGTCCTTTGTGTTGTGCGTGTGCGCGCTTGTAAGATTTCCCAGAGCTTTGCAGGCGGCAGCATATATAAGACGGCTGTCATACCCTCCCGAAAGCCCCTGCTCCGCGCCGTATTCGGTGCAAAGCGCCTTAACGCTCTCAAAATAGTTTTCTATCTGCGTACACTGCTCGCGCACCATTTCCTCACGCGAAGCAGAGCTTGTCCGCGGAGAATACTTATAATCGTTCTTTACAAACTCCACACCGTCAAACCGCTTTTCCTTCCTGCAAAGGCGTACAATCTCATTTGACAACGTATCGGGCGCGGTCAGATAGCCATAAAGAAGCTTTTCGTAAACAGCCGTTTTATTGACGCTGTGCTTTTTTACAGCGGCAGCGGCAAGGAAGGAGGTGGTCATAAAGCTCCTTTCCCTGTCTGAAAAAATGTGCGTCATATTCATCGCGTCACACAAAAGTGTAAGCGCGCCGTTTATGTAAAAAATCAAAACAAAATTTCCGGAAAACTCGTCCGTGTCCAAGCTGCCGGAGAGGAAATCTTCAAGCGCAATCTTAAGAGATTCTGCGTAAGAGTTCCCCTTATACGCGAATGTGCCCACCGCAAAAACGCGTCCTTGCTCGGTTTGAAAGAAATTTTCCGTATCGACAAGCCTTTTTTTGTACAAGAGCAGTTCAAAACCGCCAACTTCAAATACGTTAAGCGCGCCGAGGCTTCTTTTGGCAAAAACGCGCTTTGCAGCATCGATGTCAATGCCCGAACCCTTTCGCGCCAAAAAAAACGCAGCCATCAACAGACCCCTCTCTTTGTTTTTTCCGGCAGATTAAACATGTCGCCAATCTTGATATCCCACTCAAATGGCAATATAGGCTGCATACCGTTTGCTGGGAAAAACGTAAATTCACCAAAATATATCTTTCCGTCACACTCGAAGAAATCAACTCTCACAAACGGGAACTCCTTTGCGAAATGCTCTGCAATCTCCACCATCCGCGCAAACTGCACCGGCTGCTTAGGCGTGGTATCATGGTCGCGCCAGTTTGACTTGCGCGCCTCCATAAGATTCCAATCCATATCATAGTAGTTCATACGCAAATCACTCTGCCGGTTTGAGCACACCAACGTAAATCTCGCTTTGCCGTCAAAGCAGTGTATTTTATAATCGCTCATGGAGGAGCCGTCCGCATTTTCAAGAAATTTTTCGCATATGATGCGGCGCTTCATATTGCCGTAGTGCCACTCGCCCGAAAGTTTGGCAAAATCCTTCTTAAGCCACGTACGCATTATTTCGCGTGCGTTCTCGATATCAAGAGCCGATTTGTCAGTGCAAATGAGATAATCGCCGCTTGAATGATTCGCCTTCAAGACGAATTTTTCTCCCATTGCGGCAAAGTCCACGTCTTCCGCGCTGTCCCACGCGCCGTAAAGCGTATTCAGCATATCTCCATATCCCGCATCCTGCAAAAAGCCGCGTACCGCATATTTATCAGCCATAGTACACATTGCGGGATTCCTGTAATAGAGAATATACCATATTATCTTTTCGTTAAACCCGCGTGGATTTTTAAGGTCCAGCCTGCGCTGAAAACGCACCTTATATTTTCGGCGGAAAACCACCTCCGGACACAAGGTATACAAAATTTTCAAGCCCAGCGTTTTTAAGCAAACGGCTGCTTTATAGAGCGCTGCATTCGATTTTATGCCATCCTTGAATTTGTTCATATATGTATGCCTCTTTTTCCTGTTCTTTAAGCTCTATGACGTTAAAATGCGGGCAGTAAATATCAATATGCCCATGGCATGTTTTTGCATCCGGTCAAAACTCACGTGTACATCTTTTTCTATTCTCCTATCGCACGAGCGGCAAGGAAGGAGTACGAAAAAGATTCAATACCTTTTTCCTTTGCCACACGGCGCATTGCGTCGAGCTTGCCGCGGTTTTGACAAAGGTCTTTAAGCGTCTTTTCAAGTTCTTCCTCCGAAGCTTCTTCCAGAAACACGCAGTTTCCTCCCAAGTCAACATGCGTCGTTCCGTCCCAGCGCTTAAATACACACGGCGCGCCTACTCCGACTGCTTGTTCCCAAAATACGCTGTGCCTACCCGGAAACACAACCAGGTCTGCCGCCGCAAAGTAACAATACGCATCCTCAGGCGTTATCCATCCGGCGTAAAATATCCGCTCGCAGTTCGTGCGGCGTTCAAACTCCGCCTGAAGCGATTTCGCAATGGAGCCGAATATAACCAGTTTTACCTTGTCATTATCTGTGTTTTTAACTGCGTCGGCAAGCAGAAGAATCTCTTGCTTGTATTCGTCTATCTTGCCGCCGGTAACGACGAAAAAATCATCTTCAGCAATGTTGAACTTCGTGCGGATTTCATCTTTCATTTCGCTTCTAAGCGCCCTTTGTACGCATTCATCATCGGCGCCCATGAAAAGAAGCTCAACCTTGTCCGGACTTACTGCGTACATCTTTTTCAAAAAGTCTACCCGCGCAGGAAGTACGCCGTAGAGCTTTTTTACATAGGGAAGCAACAGTTTTGTGTAATGCTTCCAAACAATTTTATGCAATACATTTTTAGAGACAAATGACTGCGCGCTGTTTGTATAATCCGCATGGTTATCGCCGTACAGCGTTACACCCGGGTTGTCTCTTACATAGCGCGTTATGTCCTTAACGGCCGCCGTCTGTATGCAGTGTAAAAAGATTATGTCCGGCTTTTGCTCGCAAAGCGCCTCATACAAGCCATTGTACTTCCGCAGAATTTTCGCCGCAGCGCCCATAGGAGGAGAAAGGCGAACCACGTTCACTCCGTTCTCGTCCGTGTACTCGCCTTCTTTGAAATAGCTCTGGCTTCCCGCATCCGCACCATGTACGAACGGTGTAGTTATGAGCGATACGTTATGCCCTGATTTACGATGCCATTTAGCAAGCACATTTTCATGGTAACTCCAGCCGTCATTATACGGACCGGACAAAAAAACATGCGTAATGTTCATTGTTTCAGTCCTCTCCCTACTTGTATCAGCGTTTTATAGTAGTTTTCCGCCTCATAATTCTCCGTCGCAAAAAGTCGGTTCTCTTTCACAGACGCTTCGTTTCTCACCGGTGTATTTAGTATAACCTCACACAAGGCGTCAACATTTTTCGGTTCAACATACGTCCCGATTGGCGCCGGCGCACAATACGGTATGCCGGAGATGTTAAAGCCGCATATTCTCGCCCCGCACGCCATTGCCTCAAGGCACGTATTCGGCAGTGTATCGGCAAAGCTTGTGCAAACAAAAAGGTCCGCCAAAGAATAATACGCTGCCAATTCATCTTGGTCCTTCACATAGCTTACCGGTATAAAGTTTTTGGGGCATATGGACTTGTTCGTGTCAAACCCTACATGCACGAAACTAATATCCGCGTGCTTCTCAAGTTTCCGCGCCGCTTCCAAATAATACTGCGAGCCTTTCCTTACATGAGAAAACTGCGCCACATTCAGTATGACTTTGTTTTCGGGCGGTATGGACAGCTCGCGCCGCAGGTTTTCCGTGTTTCTCGGAAAAAAAGTGCGCTTTGTGTCTATCCCTTCAACCGCCACCTCAAACCGCTTGCCGCGTAATAGTTTGGAGTTTTTTGCCCGCTCCACGGTGTATGGGATTCCGGTAAAGACCACGTTGTCAAACCCGTTGTAAAGTTTCTCCTTGTCGCGCAGAATTTTACGAGACCTGTCGAAAAAAAGGCTTTTGGGGTATTCGCCCTTCTGGGGGCAATTCCCACAGTCTTGGTTATACTTCTCACAATTAAGAGGGAAACAGCACTTTCCCAAAAAGGGAGATTCATCGAGCATAGTGTAAACGCAAAATATATTCTT
>JAUNBL010000015.1:41500-41971 GCA_030527235.1 Clostridia bacterium
CTATAAGCTTGAATATATTCAAATAGTATCCGTGCAAAAGCATCAGATACACTGTATCGGGCGCAAACTCCTCAATAATCCCAATAAGGCGTTTTGTCGCCGAGTTTGAGAAATAACCCTGAAGTCCGCTCACACGTGTAAGTGCGGCATGTGCGTAAACCTCGCTCTTTTTTTCAAAGCGCACCGCATTTTTGTCGTCTAAATTATCCCCACGCGCGTAGCAAAGCATTGCCTCGTGTCCGCCCGCGGTAAGTTCTTTGAAAAGCCCGTATGAAATTTTGCCGGTGCTGCTGTTGCTGGAAACAACATTTACTATTAGAGCGCGCATTGCATACCTCCCTGAACATGAAAGCATCGTCTTTAATGATTATTGTTTATTATATCATCTCCACTTATTCTTGTCAACAAAAACATCGTTTTGAGTTTCCCCATTTTTTCAGTCCCAACCGAAGCCGACGTCGGGAAACAGCG
>JAUNBL010000056.1 GCA_030527235.1 Clostridia bacterium
TATTCCGTCAAATTCATTTCCCGCCCATAACCTCATCGCGGGATTGTCCGGCAGCCTCTGTCCAAATCTGAAATTCATCTTTTGTCATTTGCAAATAACAGAAATTAAACTTCCTTCATAAGTAAAAATGCGCATTTATCAACTGACATGATGTACAAATAAATATAGTCCTCAATGCTAATTTTTTATAACAACTACTGTTTTTTGTCTTAGGCTTGCTCAATCCTATATTGATACATAGCAGTATTAAGCGTTATTCTGCGCCATCTGCATTGCAAACAAAAAAGCCCGATAAATCGGACTTTTTATTATGGTGCGGATAACAGGACTTGAACCTGCATGAAATTGCTTTCATACGGACCTGAACCGTACGCGTCTGCCAATTCCGCCATATCCGCATTTTTATTGTGCTTTAATTATATTAGCACACATCAAAATAAAATGCAAGAAAAAAATATCGTTTTTTCAGCACGCTTTTGTTAAACAATATTTGCTGTTTTGTATTGGTATAATACATAATTGAATATTCTTTGAAGCATGGCAAAACAAAGGCATCAAAGAAGTACAAAGAGCCGCTGAGCAATATAAAACGTTGGAGTAAACGATATGACGGGACGTGGCAAAGCCTTAAGAATCAATCACGCAGACCGCACAGCCATCCGAATCAGCACACGCTTTACGAGGAGTGTTTGACAACCGCAGACTTTGTGCATTAATATTTTACAAACCCCCTTTACAAGACAAAGGCAACCGTGTTATGCTCTTAACAACAGAACAAATCGGAGGGAAAATAAATGAACAAGTATTTAGAAACCATCGGCAAAGTTATTGAAGGGGGAAAGTATAAGGATACGTGGGAGTCGCTGCAGCAATATCACGTTCCGCAGTGGTATGCGGACACAAAATTCGGAATTTTTATTCATTGGGGCGTTTACAGTGTTCCTGCGTTTGCAAATGAGTGGTATTCTCGAAATATGTACATACAAGGGAGTCGGGAATACAAGTACCATATTGAAAACTTTGGGCCGCATAAAGAATTTGGATACAAGGATTTTATCCCTATGTTCAAGGGCGAAAATTTCAGTGCGGACGCATGGGCAGAGCTTTTCAAGGAGGCCGGCGCTCAGTATGTTATGCCGGTGGCGGAGCACCACGATGGGTTCCAGATGTATGAAAGCGCTCTCTCAGACTGGAACGCAAAAAAGATGGGACCCAAGCGCGATGTACTTGGGGAGATTTTTGAAGCGTGTAAAAAAAGGGGCATTATAAACTGCGCGTCAAACCATAGATTCGAGCACTGGTTTTTTATGGGTCACGGCAAGGAGTTTGACTCCGATATAAAAGAGCCGTTAAAACGCGGAGATTTTTACTGGCCTGCTATGCAAGAAGGCGACCATCATGACATATTCTCCGAGCCCGCACCGACAGAAGAATTTCTTAACGACTGGCTGTGCCGCTGCTGTGAAATTGTGGATAAATACAGACCGAAGATAATATATTTTGACTGGTGGATTCATCACAGCGCCGTAAAGCCGTACTTGAAAAAATTTGCCGCTTATTATTACAACAGAGCCGAGGAATGGGGCGAAGGAGTTGTGATAAACTATAAGCACGACGCTTTTGCGTTCGGTACCGCCGTTGTAGATATCGAGTGCGGTCAATTTGCCGATGTGAAGCCGTATCTTTGGCAAACGGACACATCCGTAGCAAAAAACTCGTGGTGCTACACAAAGGGCAATCAGTACAAGACCTCTACACAAATCATCTGTGACTTGGCGGATATTGTGAGTAAAAACGGCAGAGTGCTTTTGAACGTCGGACCCAAATCCGATGGGACAATTCCAGACGAGGACAAGAGCATACTTCTTGATATTGGAAAATGGCTTAAAGTTAATGGTGAAGCGATATATGGGGCGAAGATGTGGCGCAAAGCCGCCGAGGGGCCTACTAAAATTAAAGAAGGACAGTTTGCCGATTGTGAAAAAAAGCTGTTCACCACAGAAGACATCCGATTTACCGTAAACGGAGGATACATATATGCAATTTGTATGAACATGAAAGACAAGAATACAGTGTGCATAAAATCGCTTGCAGAAGCGGACGCTTCCAGAGAACCAAATTTTCATGGCATTATTAAAGGCGTTGAAGTTTTGGGGTATGACATGAATCCGCATTGGGAGCGCAGCCAAGAGGGGCTTAAAATTACAACGGTAAACATAGACAACGATATCCCCGTTGTGTTCAAAATTTCGGCAGATTAGAGCTGTGCAGAGGCAGCTGTACAAAAAAGCAGGTTCTTTGGAGCCTGCTTTTTGTATATTTTTTTTTTGAATGTGAGATACTATTGACAAAAATCAAAGGAGGAATTATAAAGTGACAACAAAGGAATTGCTCTATATCGAAGACGTACTCGGTCATGAGAAATATTTTCAGAGCAAATGCCGGCAGGCGGCCGCACAAATACAGGATGCGGAACTTCGGGCGTACGTTGAGCAGATGGGGCAAAAACACAGCGCAATTTTTCAGAATTTTTACGGATTACTGTAAGGAGGAAATATCATGGAAGACAAAAACTTGATGGAGGACATTCTTCTGCTTGAAAAGGGAGTATGCGACCTTTTTATGCATGGGGCGATAGAGTCTTCGACAGATAATGTGCACCAGGCATTCAAAACGGCGCTGAATGACGCGCTAAACATGCAGGATACGGTATACGACAAGATGGCGGCCAAAGGCTGGTATCCGACAGAGCAGGCGGAGCAGACAAAGATTAACTCTGTAAAAGAGCGTTTTAGCGCTCAAGGCGCATAAAAAAATACGCTGACATGATTGAATAATTGTGTCAGCGTATTTTTATAATTCACTTAAACAGCGCAGTATTTTTAATCAGCGAGTGAAGCGGCAAGCCAAGCGCATAGCACGCGACAGCCTCTCCCAGTGCAATATAGAGCATTGTAAACGGTAAAGGAACGGGAGGCGCTGTGAGTATATGAAGATAGCCGCCCACAATAATGGCGTTAAAAAGAACAGGAAACAATGGTGCAAGCAAAACGGTTTTTCTGAATCGATATGTACAAAGCGCCGCAAGCAGTGTTGCGAGCGTGCCGAAAACAATATCCACGACACCTCCGCCGCCAAAAATGTTGGCTATAAGGCAGCCAAACGAAAGACCCCAAATAGCCGCAGGGGAAAACATCGGCAAAATGCACAGAGCCTCTGTAACACGGCATTGAACCAGTCCGTAGGATATGGGGGAAAGCAAAACTGTCAGCGCCGCATAGAGCGCAGCTATAATTGCACCCTGGGCTACATATTTCGTGTTTAATTCCATAATTTAATGCTTCCTTTTCCGTATATTTGCAGGAGTCCGGGGGCAATATTTATAACATGAATATTTGCTCGGAGGTAAACGGATATGCCTACTAACAAGGTTGAAATATGCGGGGTCAACACGGCCAAACTTCCACTGCTCGGAGCGGAAAAGAAGAGAGAACTTTTAGAGCGCATAAAGAAAGGCGACAGTGAAGCGCGCGAAGAATTCATAAAGGGAAATCTTCGCCTGGTCCTCAGCGTCATAGGCCGCTTCGCTTCGCGCGGGGAAAACGCCGATGATTTATTTCAGGTAGGCTGTATAGGGCTGATAAAAGCTATAGATAATTTTGATTTGTCGCAAAACGTGCAGTTTTCAACGTATGCTGTGCCAATGGTAATCGGTGAACTGAGACGCTATTTGCGTGACTATAACAGCATACGTGTGTCCCGTTCTCTGCGCGATATCGCGTACCGCGCGCTCGGAGTTAAAGAGCGGCTGATAGCAAAAAACGGGCAGGAGCCAAGCATTGAACAAATCGCGCAAGAGCTTGAAATGGACAAGCAGGACGTAGTGTTCGCGCTGGACGCTATTTTAGAGCCGATGTCACTCTACGAGCCCATCTATCACGACGACGGCGACGCGGTATTTGTAATGGATACCGTGGCAGACACCGCATCGGGTGCAGAACAGTGGATAGAACATATATCGCTTCGCGAAGCAATGTCGCGCCTGGGCGAACGCGAAAAGGAAATACTGAAGCTTCGTTTTTTTCAGGGAAAAACGCAGACCGAAGTTGCTGATGAGGTAGGGATTAGCCAGGCGCAGGTTTCGCGCCTTGAAAAAAGCGCAATAGGACATATGAGGAAATATCTGTAAATCAATTTGACAGAGAATTTATTTCAGACAATTTCTCGGAAATCTTGATAAGCTGCGGGCAGTGCGTCTCACACTTTTTGCACTTGACACAATTATACGCCTTTTTGTTTTCCGGCAGCTTGGAGTATTCGCGAACAAATTCGTCTTTGTTGTGATTTATGGCAAAGGTCAAGTTATATATTTTGAAAATCTCCGGCGGTTCAAGACCTTGCGGACAGTCACAGCAGTAGCGGCAGTCGGTGCAGGGCAAAACGTCACGACGGCGGTAGATTTGGGCTGCTTTTTCAAGAAGTTTTTCTTCCGCTGCGGAAAGCGGCGTAAAGTTCGAGAATGTTTTTATATTATCCTGTACCTGGTCAAACGATGACATGCCGCTCAAAACTGTCAGAACTCCCTTTCTGCTTGCGGCGAATCGGAGAGCCCATGAAGCTATAGACATATCGGGCGCAAAATCGGAAAGGAGTTTGTTTGCTTCGGGAGTAAGATTTGCCAAAGCCCCGCCGCGGAGTGGTTCCATTACAATGCATGGAATGTTGGCCTTTTCGAGAATCGCGTATTGCTCGGCGGCGTTTTGGTCAACCCAGTCAAGATAATTCAGCTGAATCTGCGCCACTTCCCAGTCATAATGGCGCACAATGCGCTCTAAAACGGCGGGCGAATCGTGAAATGAGAAGCCGATGGCACGAATCTTGCCCTCGCGTTTTTTCTTCTGCAAAAACTCGTAGGCATCATAGGAAATAACGCTGTCAAACCCGTGCGCGTTAAGCGCGTGGCAAAGGTAAAAATCAAAATACTCCGCGTTTGTACGACGCAGCTGCGTGTCAAAAATCTTGTCCATATCATTTTTTTCATGTACCTCCCAAATAGGGAGTTTAGTTGTGAGAAAATAGCTTTCGCGGTCGCGTTCTGCGAGAGCGGCGCCGATAAAGGATTCGCTTTCGCCGTCGTGATACATATACGCGGTGTCAAAGTAATTGACGCCATTTTCAAACGCGGTATCAATACATTTCTTTGCTTCTGCAAAATCAATCTTAGAACCCTCGTTGGCAATGCGAGGCAGACGCATTGCGCCAAAACCAAGCAGTGAAACGTTCTTGCCGTTAAATTTGCGTGTTTCCATATTCAAAATCCTCCTCATCTGTCGGCTCTTCAAAGCCGCTGTCAAATCTGTCGAGCATTTGTTCAGTTATTATATATTCCCGCCGCGTTGAGTTTTTAAGTTTCCTGTTGCGCTCCTCAAGGCGCAATATGCGTTCCCGGCGCGGAACGTCAAAATAAACAAGGCGCACATTTGCCGCTTCAGCGCTGTAAAAGCTGCGCGCGTGTTCCCGTTCGGCTTTTGTGGAGAAACCAAAGTCAAGGCATACGTCTGCGCCGCGCTTTAGAATATCAAGTGAGAGAGTGTAGAAATATTCCTCACATTTTTTATATACATCGTTGTGCTTTGACCCAAGGCAGGAATCAAACAGTGAAAGCATAAGCTCATCACACGACAATGTGACTGCGTCCAACGACGCAGCGTATGTGGATTTCCCGCTCGCGATGCGTCCGCACAGTAGATAAACCGTCATAGCATTTCAAGCTCCTTCTCCCAAACGCTCATCTGCGCGTCGGACGGCATGCGCCAGTCGCCTCGCGGCGAGAGAGCCACCGTACCGACCTTCGGACCGTCCGGGACACAGCTGCGCTTGAACTGAGCGGCAAAAAAGCGGCGCAAAAACAGCGCAAGCCATTTTTTTATCTCCTCTTTGCCGTATGTCCCGCCCCATGCACAAAGCGCGACGCGATAAATCTTACGCGGAGAATACCTAAGCCGCATGAAACAGTAGAGGAAAAAATCGTGCAGCTCATAAGGACCGATTATGTTTTCTGTTTTTTGCGCTATCATTCCGTCTTGCGGCGGAAGCAGCTCAGGTGATACCGGCGTTCCCAGAATATCGTACATGCACATTGCCGCGTCACCGCCGAATTTGTCGGCGCAATATTTAACAAGATGGCGCACAAGCGTTTTTGGGATAGATGAATTTACGGCATACATGGACATATGATCGCCGTTGTATGTGGAAAAGCCCATTGCTGTTTCCGACAAATCCGCGGTACCGATGACAAGACCGCCCGTTTTATTGGCAATGTCCATCAAAACTTGGGTGCGCTCGCGCGCCTGTGCGTTTTCATATGTTACACTGTAGTCATCGATTGATTGTTCAATGTCTTCAAGGTGGACCTTAACAGCCCGCTCAATCGATATTTCACGCATAGAAACACCCAGCGCGTTCGATAGGGTTTCAGCATTGTTTTTTGTGCGCTCAGTTGTGCCGAAACACGGCATACTTACAGCGATTATACCGTCTCTTCCGAGGGAGAGACGGTCGATTGCACGCGTTGTAATCAAAAGCGCAAGAGTGGAATCTAAACCGCCGGAAAGTCCTATTACAGCGCTTTTTGCATGTGTGTGCTCAATGCGCTTAGCAAGACCTTCGGAGGCAATACGCAGGATTTCCTCACACCGCTCGCTGCGATGTGCAACGTCAGACGGCACAAAAGGCATTTTATCAAATGTGCGGGTAAGCGTAGTAGGAGTGAGCTTGTCAAATCGGAAACTGACAACTTGTGCGTCTGACAAGTCTGTCTTAAAATCACTCATTCTACGCCGTTCGTCTGCAACACGAGCCACATCTATATCGGCCAAAAGAGCGTGCTGCTCAAACCGTGAGGATGCGAGTACTTTGCCGTATTCGGCAATAATATCATGTGCATCGAAAACCATGTCCGTAGTAGACTCTCCGTAGCCGGCAGAGGCATATATATATGCGCAGCACAGACGTGCGCTTTGCATGGAGACGAGGCTTTCGCGATATTCGCTCTTGCCGACGGAGGCGTTTGACGCGGAGAGGTTTACGATTACTGTAGCGCCGCGGCGTGCGGCAAGCGTTGACGGGGGCAATGCGGCCCAGAGGTCTTCGCAGATTTCACATCCCACAACAAGGTCCGTTACATTTGCACACGAAAGGATAAGCGATGTACCCATAGGCACATCTGCGCCGCAGAAGCTAACGCTGCAAAGCCCATCCGGCGCACTTTCAAAGTGGCGCATTTCATAAAACTCTCCGTAATTGGGAAGGTGTGTTTTCGGCACAAGGGCAAGTACCTTGCCGCCTTTTAAGAATACGGCGCAGTTATACAGTCCCGCATGATATATAACAGGCGCGCCAATGACAATAAGAGCGTCAAGATTGGCCGTTGCTTCCGCAATGCGGCAGACGCCTCTTTCAGCTGCCTCTATAAGCGGCTTGTGGAGAAATAAATCACCGCAAGTGTATGCAGTGACGCACAGTTCGGGAAAAACTATTATTCGCGCGCCTTGTTTTGCCGCTTCGGATGCACCGCTTATTATAGATGCTGTGTTAAAGTCAATGTCTGCCACACGGACTGTACAGGTTACAGCAGCGACTTTGATAAATCCGTCATGCATTATAATCACCATCTTTTTAAGTATATAATTTTATAATTTTA
>JAUNBL010000016.1:0-24130 GCA_030527235.1 Clostridia bacterium
TCTGGTTTTGTGCGCCTTTTTTGTGTCGGGCTTGAGTTGTTCATGTTTCAATCTTAATTCTCCGTATTCGGTATTATATTTTCAATGTAACAGTATATCACACTTTCTTTTCCTTGTCAAAAAGGTGTCAAAAAAATTCGATTAATATGACAAAGTGTGACATTCATAAAAAATGTGAAAAATCATCAAAATAACACTTGATTTTTTGTGTATTTTTCATTATACTAAATTTAGTAACATGTTTTGAAGGGGAGTGGAACAATGGGAGTAAGGCTAAAAAGCGCGACTGTAATATTGCTGCTCTGCGCGCTGATAATGACTTCTCTGGGAGGGTGTAACTTTAGTCAGGACAGAGGCGAACTGATTACAGTTCTTATCGGAACTCATGCGCAGTCGGAGGACGACCCGGCATGGCGTGATGGAGTTACGGGCGAGCCGGCCATGTCGCCTGACGCGATTCGCGCGGCGGAAATTGCTCTCGAAAAGGTAAAGGAAGAGCTGAATGTCCAGATTGAATGGGTTCAGTATTCCAGCGATTTACAGCAGCTTTTGCTGCAGACAGTCTTGGCGGGAGATCCTTATTGCGATCTGGCGATACTTTGGAATGGCGTTCAGGGCAATATCTTGGCGCAGAACATTCTTCAGCCGCTTGACGATTACGCCGATATTTTCCAAGATGACCCGGAAGGTCAGTGGATTTTAGTTGATAAAAGCTTTGGAAGCTATTATCTGCTTAACCGTGACTTGTTATTTGTTAACGGTTGGCCTCTGTGCTACAATATCAATTACATAGAAGCCGTTCCAGCGCTTAAAGAGAACGGAGAGACTGTGTATCCGTCGGACCTTTATAAGCGCGGCGAGTGGACGTGGTCAAAATTTGAAGATTACTTGGGGAAAATAAAAGCTTACTATGCGGGAAAAACAGGTCCCGTTAATTCGAGTGTTGAAATAGTTCCCTTTAATACAAACTATACTTACGCGGCGCTTATGGCGTTTCATTCAAATGGTTCTGCCGTTTACGATGGCACAAACATGTCTTTTGACACCGAAGACGCGAAAGATGCAGCGGAGTATGTGGACGGTTTAATTACAAGAGGGCTTATGTCGTGTTCGACCGCGAGCAGCACATCTACCAACGCGGGCTGGCTTACGGCTTCCGATGCATTTAGAAACGGCGAGACAGTATTTACATGTCTTGCAAGATGGAGAATGGGCTCTACGTCCGATGTCTTTGCGGAGCGCGGTCAGTCGATGGCGGTTATCCCGTTCCCGCGTCCGGATGATGTTGCGGCAGATGACCCGAAGTACCAGCATTTGGGGGCAGTGGCAGACAGCGTGGGTCTTATGAAGGGCGTATCTCCCGAACATTCAAGGCTGGCGCTTGAGGCGTATAAGCTCTATAAAAACACATATTATTCAGCAATGGCGCGTGTGGACAGTATATCGGAATACATGAACACGGCGGCGGAGAGTGAAGCGCTTGCGTTTGGAATAGATATTTTCCACGAAAAAATAGGTGATGATAATCTTGAAATTTTCCGCGAACTCGGAACGGTACCCGGAAACGAGTTTGCCGAGTCGATAGGTGTGCAGGGCATTTGGGGGGCGGACATATTGGGAGCGTCGATATACGGAGTGAACGGTATGCCCAAATACGCCACGGCGATAGAAGCCAATAAAACGAGGATATATACTAGGATAGACAATATTTCAAAGGCGCTTATGTCAGGAGAGGTTGTAGACAATGTTGTGCCCGGCGTTTCAAAACAAAATAGCGACCCGATAGTCTTTCCGGCAGGGACGGATCCTGCAACGATAAACTGGAGCGAGATACTTAAAGCGAGTGATAATATTGACGGGGACATTGATTTTTCTAAAATAGTGATAGACTACAGCGGAGTTGATTTTAACACTGTCGGCACATATACCAACGCCCTTCTCGGCAGCGTACAGGATGAGGCGGGAAACGAAGGCACCGGCAAGTTTACCGTGCTTGTATATGACAAGTTGAACACCGAACCGCCTCAGTTGACACTGAAGGAAAAGTGGGATGACTTTGACCGTGATATAGACGCTGCGACCATTGACTGGGCGAGTAAGGTTGTTGACAGTGCGACAGATGCTGACGGGCTGGATATAAAATCGGAAATAACGGCAGACATCGGATGGGTTGACGTTACTGTTCCGGGAGAGTATCCGGTTGAGATTATAGCGAACGACTTTGCAGGAAATGAAACGAGCCAAATAATTGCCGTCAGAATTAAAGAATGAGCGGAGGGATGAAAAAATGAGCAAAAAAGTAAAAAAGCGGCTTACCGTTTTGGGAATAATCCTTGCCGCAGCGGCTCTGCTCGTGCTTTTGGCGAATGTGCTTCCCGGAAGCGGCGACAGCAGAACTGTTGCGGGCGAGGAAAGCGAGTTTGTTGACGCAACATATCAGAGCTATCTTTCAGAGCACGGCTTTGACGGCACGTTTGCGCAGGGCGAGTGCGTTTTTGACCTGAAAAACTACACAGGGACAGAGAATCTTACAGCGGAGATTGTGGGGGAGAGTCTCAAAATCGGGGAGACCGGAGATGTAACAGTGCCGGTAAGTGTTGCGGAAACAGGTTTTTATAATATAGAGATTACATATCTTAATATTGAAGGAACGACAGCAACGCCTGAGCGTGGAATGCTTATTGACGGCGAACAGCCTTTTGACGGGCTTTCTCAGATAAGCTTTTACCGCCAATGGAAGAACAGCGCCGACGGAACAATAGTGAACAAGCGCGGGAGCGAAGTTCGCCCGAGCGCAGTAGAAGTCTTTTCACAGCAGACGTTCTATTTGGCGGATTCGCAGAGAAGAACTCTGACGCCTTATGCTATATACTTTGAGGCAGGAGAGCATACTATAACCTTTACCGAATCCAAAGAGCCGTTGCAGATAGATTCGATTGCGCTGAAAAAAGCGCCTGAGTATATGACGTATGAGGAATACCTCACAGAAGGCATTTCGGAATACGACGGCGAAAATATTGTCTGCCAGGCAGAGCGTGCCGAGGGCGGTACGGTTGATATAATTAAAACATCGCCCACAATAGGTACAACATCGGACTACAGCAGCATGTATACAGTGCCTACACATACATATAAGGTAATGCTCAACACGATAGGCGGAACTACATGGGTGAATCCTGGAGACGCTATCGAGTGGACAGTAAATGTGCCGAGTGAGGGCTATTACCAGCTGGCATTTCGTGCAAGGCAGAATACGAACCGAGGGGTAATGTCGTTCAGAAGGCTCAGAATTAACGGTGAGGTCCCATTCAAAGAAGCTGAAGAGATAGGTTTTTCATTTTCGGGAGGCTTCCAGAATTATGTGCTTTCACTGGGAGACGAGCCGATGCTTCTGCATTTGAACGAAGGTGAGAATACAATTTCGCTTGAAATAGTACTTGGAGATTTTGCCTATGCTCTTTCCACCATAGAGGACAGCGTAATAGTGCTTAACGATATGTACAGGAGGATACTTCAGATCACAGGTACTGTTCCCGACAGGTACATAGACTATGAACTTGACACGAAGATAGAGGACTTTGAAGAAACCATGACGGAGCAGTATGAGAAGCTGATGAGCGTTGTGGACAATGTCGTGGCTATTACAGGCGAAAAGGGCGAGAGAACAGTTACGATAGAAAAGGCTGCGTTGCAGCTCAAGCGCTTTGCCGAGGAGCCTGACAGAGTGAAGCTTGAGATTTCGGACTTTAAGAGTAATGTTTCATCGCTCGGCACATGGATGCTCAACATAGCCGAGATGCCGCTTGAGGTTGACAGCTTTACGCTCTCCGCCCCAAAGGCTGTGCTTAAGAGTGCGGAGCCGAATATGCTTCTTGGTGCATGGAACGAGTTCAAGCGCTTTATGGCAACGTTCCTTACCAACACATCTCAGATAGCGTCAAATACAGATTCTACCGACGATGCTATAATGGTTTGGATTGCATCCGGCAGAGACCAAGCGCAGATAATTCAGAACCTTATAGACGACAGCTATATTCCTAACAGCGGAAAAAGCGTCAAGTTCCAGCTTACTCCGGCGGGGGTGCTCTTGCCTGCCACACTTGCCGGCACGGGGCCGGACGTATCGCTTGCGATGGCTCAGGCGAGCATCGTTGACTTTGCTGTAAGAAACGCGGTTACAGACCTGACGGTGTTTGATGATTTTGAAGAACAGGCGGCGAAGTTCAAGACGAGCGCGATTGAAGCGGTAACATATAACGGCGGAATATACGGGCTGCCGGAGACACAGTCGTTTTCAATGCTCTTCTACAGGAAGGACATTCTCGACTCGCTCGGTCTTGAGGTGCCTCAGACGTGGGACGAGGTGCGCGAGATGATAAGCGTGCTTCATACAAACCAATATGACTTCTATATTCCCACAACGGGACTTTTCAGCACTCTTGTTATTCAAAACGGGGGCGACATGTACAGCGGCGAAGGGTCAGATTACGGAATACAGAGCGGCCTTTCTTCGGAAGAGGCAATGGTCGCGTTTAAGGAACTTACAGAGTTCTTCACGGCATATAAGCTGCCGGTTTCGGCGGATTTCTCAAACCGCTTCAGAGTAGGCGAGATACCGATAGGCATTGCAGACTATACAACCTTTAACCAGCTTGAAATTTTTGCTCCCGAAATCAAGGGACTGTGGTCTTTTGCCCCGCTTCCCGGAGTAAAGGATGCCGAAACGGGCGAGATTAATAACACCGCAGTTTCCGGTTCGGTTCATACAGCTATATTGAGCAAATCGCAAAAGCAAGATGACAGCTGGGAATTTGTTAAGTGGTGGCTCGACGAGGAGACTCAGGTCAATTACGCCAATACACTTGAGGCTGTCATGGGCAGCGGTGCGAGGTACGCTACGGCAAATCCCGAAGTGCTGCGCAGACTGCCCTGGTCAACGTCGCAAGCAAGGCTTTTGCTTGAACAGTTTGACAAAACAAAAGGTATTCCTGATGTACCCGGATATTATATGACATCGCGCATGGTGGACTTTTCCTTCAAAAATGTGGTAACGGAAGGACAGAACGCACGCGAGGCGCTGTATTTGAACATCAAGGACATCAACGACGAACTTACGAAGAAACGTAAAGAGTTTCATTTGAATTACATTGAAGAGGAGGGTGTGGGAAATGAATGAGTCAAGCGGCGGCAGAAAAAAGCTTCGCTCTATGGAGTGGGGCAACGCATGGCATTTACATAAAGAAAAATATCTCATGATTCTGCCCTTTGCGCTGATATTCGTCTGCTTTACATTGCTGCCCGTGCTCGTGTCAATGTTTATCAGCTTCACGTCGTTCAACATGCTGGAGTTGCCGTCATTTGTGGGACTTCAGAACTATATAAACCTTATCGTTTTTGACGACGTATTCTTAATCGCTGTAAAAAACACGCTGTTCTTTGCAATAGTCACGGGACCTGTAGGTTACTTGATGTGTTTCGTGTTTGCATGGATAATTAATGAGCTTCCTCCGAAACCGCGCGCGGTTATGACTTTGATATTCTACGCGCCGTCCATTTCGGGAAACGCGTTCATGATTTGGAAGCTGCTGTTCTCCTCAGACATGTACGGCTATATAAACGGTTGGCTGCTTAATGCGGGAATTATCTCGTCTCCGATACTCTGGTTTGAAACGGCGGACTACATAATGCCTATAATGATTTTGGTCCAGCTGTGGCTGAGCCTGGGCGTGAGTTTCCTTTCCTTTATTGCCGGTTTGCAGAGTGTTGATAAAACGCTTTATGAGGCAGGAGCTATAGACGGAATTAAAAACCGTTGGCAGGAGCTGTGGTTTATAACGCTTCCTACCATGAAACCTCAGCTCATGTTCGGCGCAGTTATGCAGATTACCGGCTCCTTCTCGGTGGCCTCTATTTCAACTGAGCTGGCCGGTTATCCTTCGGTGGATTATGCGGGTCAGACAATACTTACGCACTTAAATGACTACGGCGGGACGCGTTTTGAAATGGGTTACGCTTCCGCTATAGCGATGGTTCTGTTCTTCATGATGATATTTGCAAACATTATCGTCCAGAAGATGCTCAGAAAGGTGGGTGAGTAAGCGTGAAGGCGGAAAAACAGAGAAAAAATCCAATTGCGAACTACTTGGCCGCGCGCCGTATTACCAGGCGCAACCGTTCGGTTGGTGTGGATGTGGCGTTAACCATCTTCCTGGGGCTGTTCGGGTTATTCAGCTTCTTCCCTCTATGGATGATAATTATCAACGCTTTTAAGCCGCTGAATGAGATATTTGTGTTCCCGCCCCGACTTTACGTTGTTAATCCTACATTAGACAATTTCCGTGATTTGTTTCAGATTGTCGGCAATTCGTACATCCCGTTTACGCGCTATATTTTCAATACGGTGTTTATAACGATACTGGGCACCGCGGGCACGGTTATTGTCGGCTCCATGGCAGCGTATCCGCTTGCGAAATACGAATTCCCGGGTTCGCGTGTAATGAGTTCGATGATTGTGTATTCACTTATGTTTAACGGCAGTGTAACAGCTATCCCCAACTATATCATTATGTCGTATTTGGGGCTGGTGGATACGTATTGGTCCGTTGTTCTTCCGGCAATCGGCGGGACTTTAGGATTGTATTTGATGAAGAACAACATGGTGCATATACCTATGTCGCTGATTGAGTCCGCGAAGATGGACGGTGCGAACGAGTTCAAAATTTTCTGGTCGGTTATTATGCCGCTCTCCAAGCCTGCGTGGATAACGCTTATCATTTTTTCCTTCCAAGGTCTTTGGGGAGCTACAGGCGGAACGTTTATCTACACTGAAAAGCTGAAACCGGTCAGTTACGCCCTGTCGCAAATTACAGCGGCCGGTATTGTCAGAACGGGGGTTTCGTCGGCGGTATCACTTATCATGCTGGTGGTACCGGTTGCGGTATTCGTAACATCGCAGAGCAATGTTATCGAAACCATGGCGAACTCCGGTATGAAGGAATAAGGAGGTGCGAATATGAAAAAAATTATCGCGTTGCTTGCGATTATGTTGCTATTCGCTTCTTCCGCCGCCTATGCGGAGCATACCAATGACGCAAGCTATATTTACGATTTTTGGGGTAATGCCAATAATTCCATGGGTGCGTTTGAGCTTTCAAGCGTGATTGATAACACAAATATGCCCGAAGATATTTCCATCAAGGGTATAAATGATATTTATGTTCACAACGGGCGCATTTCTCTCATAGATACAGCGCAGAACAGGCTTAACGTATTTACCGAAACATACGAATTCGTTACATCGGTAAAAATTGTGCGGGAACCGAGCGGTAAGATAGTGGTTTCGGAGGATACGGGCAAGCAGATGATTTTGAACGGACCGGAAGGCGTATACGCCACAGACGAGTACATCTATATTGCTGACACGGGGAACGAGCGAATAATTATACTGGACGCTAATACGTTTGCCTATGTGCGCGAAATTACGCGTCCGGAGAACATGGTCGGCGTTACGCTCTTCAAACCCTCGAAAATCGCCGTTGATGAATCGGGCAGAATGTTCGTTGTAGTCAAAAACAGCACAGAGGGTATAGTAGAACTTAACGAAGACGGCAGTTTTTCATGCTATTTCGGCGTAAACTCCCCGAAGGTAAATATTATTGACTATTTGTGGAAGTCCATGGCCTCTGCCGAGCAACGCGCAAAGATGTCGAAGGTTTATGCGCCGGCATTCAGCAATGTACAGACAGACAATGAAGGCTTTGTATATGCGGTAACACTGGATACGGCCTCGGAGAATATGGTTTTCAGAATGAATTCAAAGGGTGAGAACGTAATTCGTCTGTTTGGCTACAGTGAGCAGCTGGGGGATCTTGTGACCCCGACAAATACCGAGCAAAGCAGGTTTGCGGACATCGCCGTTTCGGACTACGGTGTTTACGCGCTTTTGGACACGGCCAAGGGCAGGGTATTCATTTATAATTTTGACGGCAACCTTTTGAGTATATTCGGAGGCAGCGGAGACATCAAGGGTACGTTCAAAGAACCGACAAGTATTGCATGGCAGGGGGATTCGCTGATTGTCGGAGACGCGAGGCTTTCGAGCGCATATGTTTTTACGCCGACGGATTTCGGGAAACTGATTCTTGAAGCGGAGAAACGCTACAATGCAGGCGACTTTGAGGCAGCGGCGCAGCTGCAGCTTGAAGTTATCGACATGAACGCAAATTACGACCATGCGTATGTTTCTATCGGCAAAAATTTGCTTATGGAAGATGAGTATGAAGAGGCTATGGTATATTTCAGCCTCGGGAATGATAAGACGTATTATTCTAAGGCATACGCCGGGTATAGAAACATACAGATTCAGAGAAACTTTATCTGGTTTGCGATAGTGTTCCTGCTGTTTGTCGTTTGGATTCTGCGCGGTGAGTACCAGTATAACAAGCGTCAGCGGCAGCTGGAAGAACTGTGAGGTGAGCGAGATGAAAAAAATTGCAGCAGATTTAGGCTATATAAGGCACGTCATCTTTCACCCGTTTGATGGTTTCTATGAAGTACGTTTCCGCAACAAGGGTAATGTTGGTATCGCTCTCTTAATGATACTCATATCAGGACTGCTGAGTGTTCTTTCGGCACAGTATACAGGATTTATAATGAACAGCAATGCAAGATATGAGTTCAACAGCCTGACAACATTTATTTTCGGAGTGTTTCCGTTCTTCCTATTTGCGGTAAGCAACTGGAGCATGACGGCGATATTTGACGGAAGCGGAAAGTTTTCGGATATTATTACGGTTTTGGGATATTCTCTTTTTCCGAAAATCATTATTGATATCCTCGTTCTTATACTCAGCAATGTAGTTATAGAGAGTGAGGTATCAATTCTAAGCTCGGTGAGCGCAATAGGCACGCTTTGGTTTGCGTTTTTAGTGTTCTCCGGACTGTGTGTTATACACGAGTACGGTGCCGGAAGAAACATTATAATGTTGCTTGCAACGCTTGTTGCGGCAATAGTCATAGTGTTCCTTTCCGTACTTTATATTTCGCTTGTTGAAAAGCTCATCGGTTTTGTTGTAGAGTTTGCGAGCGAGTTTGTAAAGAGGTGGTGACGGTATGAAAAATTTTATTGCAAGACTTAGTCTTCTGAAGATTATTACGTTTATTGTCGCGGTCGCGATAATAGTATCTTTCATATCGTATTTGCCGCAGACTACAGTGCATCGTGCCGACTTGCCCGCAGTTGAAACAAAAACAGTGGCAGCGGCAGAAGGCAGTATTTCTATTGAAGCTGACGAGCTGCTCATTGCATCAAACGGCGGGCGGGAGATGTATTTAGACCCCAAAACGCTTAATACTCGCATTGTTGATATAGCGAGCGGAGCTGAGTTCAACAGCGTCACTTTCGCAGACGAAGCTACGGAAGCGGAGCATGCGCCGCTTATCCTCACATACATGGATAAGAGCGGTGCGTTGACCCAGTGGGATGCGTTCACACATGCAATTGATATGGAGACGTATTCTATTGACCGCATTGCAAACGGATATCGTGCAACACTGCATTTTACCGCTTCCGAATCTACGGTGCTAAATGAGTTTATGCCTAAGGAGATGCCGCTGGAGCGATACGAGGACTTTTTCCTCGGCGGGATAGACCGCATGGTTTTGGACGGCGAGATTACCGAGGCCGATGCAGAGCGGTATCAGAAAGCGCTCAGAATGATTTATAATGTTCAAGATGACGGAAACTCCTACTATAACAAATACTCAGGGACACCGCCTGTTTCGGCAACCAATATCCTTATTGACCTTTCCAAGAAACTCGGATACACGACGGAAATGCTTATTGAGGACAACCGTGAATACGGTATTACGGTAGAGATAAAAACTCCGGCCGATTTCACGGTCAAAATGGACGTGGTTCTTGACAACGGAGACTTGTGTGTAAGCGTTCCCACGCATGAAATCGAAAACGGCAACGAAGATTATGTTGTGCAAAATCTCGCGCTCTTTCCCGCTTTTGGCCTTGTTGATGCGCGGGACTGTGATGAAGGATTTATCTTTGTCCCGGATGGTGCAGGCGCGTTGTTTGACATCAACACTTACGACGGGAACTATTCCAACTATTCGAGACCGGTTTACAACAACACGTATTATGACAATATCTATCTTGCCTCAGATTATAAGGAAGATTTGACTATGCCGGTGTTCGGAATGTCTCACCTTGATGCTCCCAAAATTGAAGAGGCTGAGGACGAAGATGCCGAGGAAGGTGAAGAAGCAGAGGAAGCCACAGAGGCGTCAGAGCCGCAAGCGCCTGTCCGCCCGGCGGCGAATGTTGGGTTTGTTGGCATAATAGAAGAAGGCGCGCTTACGTCATATGTCAATGTAGAGCTGGGGACAAAGGATACAAGCGGCGGCGGCACAAACTTCAATAAAGTTTATCCTTCGTTTGACACCATGCAGTATTCGTCTGTCAAAGTGTTTGGTCCGTACAGCACCAATGACGCAAGATTCCTTGCAACTACGGACGAGTACACAATGGACTGCGCTGTAAGATATAAATTTATTGGGCAAGACGCCACGTATTATGCAATGGCGCAGGAGTATCGCAAGTATCTTATGAACAAGTACTCCGTCAGCGAGGATTTTGCCACAGAACCCACGCTGTTCCTGAATGTGGTATCGGCGCTTGATATTAAAGACAGAATACTCGGAGTTCCGGTGAATAAAAAGCTTTCCATGACTACATACGAAGAGCTTGCCGAAATACTTACCGATTTAGTTGATGTCAAGAAAGTCGTGACATATGAGGGCGCATTTAACGGCGGAATCTTCAACTCGTTTAACAAGAGCGCCGGTCTTGTTTCTGTTAACGGGAACGCGAGAGAGCTTACGGAGCTGCAGTCTAAATACTCGGATTCGCTTTATCTTGAATATGCTCCGGCAAGAGCCTATTCTCAAAAAGGAGGCTTTACGCCGTCAAAGCATGCGCTTATCTCTTATGACGGGGAGCCGTTGCAGATTTACGATTACAACATTCCGACAAAGCAGTTTGACCTTTCGAGCACACCGTATTATCTGGTACATCCTGCGTATTTGACGGCGGCGCTTGAAACTTTTGTGAAATCCTCTTCCGTTTCAAATTTTGCGGTGAAGGACCTGGGAAATCTGTACTATGCAAATTATAAAGCTGACGAGCAGGTTTCGCCGTATGTGGGCGAAAAGGTGGTTGAGGATGCATTAGGATTGCTTTCAGCGGCGGGCAGCATTATACTTGATAACCCGAACATGAACCGCATATTCTATGCTGACTATATTACAGACATTTCACGCGAGAGCAGCGACTTTGGTTTGTTTAGGCACAACGTACCGTTCAGGCAGATTGTGTTAAACGGTCTGATTCCTTATTCTACGCTGAATGTCAATATGTCCACCTCTGGAAGCGACTATTACCTGCTGCAGACTCTTGAGCTGGGCAGCAACCCCAAATTCACAGTTACATACAAGGGTGTGGAGATTCTCAAGGAAGCTAACTTCAACAAGTATTTCTCAACTGAGTACTCTATTTTGAAGGACACTATTAAGAGTATGTACGCAGATGCGAAGGATGCTTTCGCACAGATAGGGACAACTCAAATTGTCAACCACGAAATACTGGAGGATAATATTTATAAAACCACCTATGCGACAGGTGTTGAGGTTGTTACAAACTATAACACCTACGAGTGCGAAACACCGTATGGTACAGTTGGGGCTCGACACTATAAAATTGTGAAAGGGGGAGAGAGCCAATGACATCCGAAAACAACAACAAAGTTCACAAGAAGCTGACATATTCCACAACTCAAAAAATTAACGGCATGGTGTTCATGCTTCCGTGGATTATAGGATTCCTGCTTTTCTTCCTGATTCCGATGATAAACACAATTATCTATTCTTTCCACGTGGTAGGAGTTAAAGATACGGGCGGAATGGAGATGACGTGGTCAGGGATTCAGAATTATATCGACCTGTTCAATACGGAAGTCTCCAGTGCAAGCCAGCAGTTTGCGCGCGTGTTTGCGGATGAGAACATGAATATTATCGTGAACACTCCGTTGATTGTAATATTCAGCTTGTTCTCCGCGTTGCTTATCAATGCAAATTACAAGGGTCGTGAAGTGGTGCGTGTGATTTTCTTCCTGCCCATAGTTCTCGGACTTTCGCTTGTAACAACACTTGTTACGACAACGGGCGGCGAAGTGACTGCAATCACTGCGGAGGTCACTAATGAGTCGGGATTCCTGATGCGGATGCTGATGAGCAACACTTTCCTGCCGCGGGATGCAATAACGTATGTGGTTGACATCGTTTCAAACATTTCAAGCATCATTTCCAAAGCAGGTGTGCAAACGTTGATTTACCTGGCGGGACTTCAGTCGATAAACCCCTCTCTGTATGAGGTGGCCAAGATTGAAGGCGCGACAACGTATGAGGTTTTCTGGAAGATAACGTTCCCGATGCTCTCTAACGTAACGATTTTCGCTTTTGTGTATTCGTTTGTTGATTTATTCCTCGCCTCCACGATTTCCAATGAGATTTATCGGTTCGCATTTACACGTAACAATATTGGTGTGGGCAGCGCGCTCAGCGTGGTATACATGGTTAATGTACTTGTTGCGCTTGTGCTGATGCTCTTTATTCTAACGAGGGTGGTGAAATTGGACAATGGCTCAAAATAAGTTTCTAAGCGCAGTAAAAGAAAAATGGAATGACAATTCCATTGCCGATCCCCTGTATTTTAAGCGCAGTCTTCAGAGCGTACTGTTCAAAATTTTTGCCGCGTCTCTGATTTTGGGCATGTGCTTCTCAATCCTTTATCCGCTTATAAAGCTGTTCCCTATGGTCTTTGGCAACATAGAGGAACTTGGAAATCCCGATGTTGTGTGGGTACCTATAAATTACTCCCTGATTAGCTTCCAAGCGGCAATAAGACTGTGCTACGGGAAGTTCGTTATAGTGTTGCAATCGTTGCTTTACGCAGCTGTCACAGCCGGAATCCAGGTTATGATTTGTGCAATGGCCGGATATGTTTTAGGCAGAATAAAAATTCCTTTCCGGAATTTGCTGTTCGCACTCGTCATATTCACCTTTGTAGTGCCGCCGCAGTCTTTGCTCATTTCACAATACCTTCGGTTCAAGCAATTTGACATACTTGGGATTTTCCAACTGTTTACAGGCGGCACCGTTGACCTCATTAACAATCCCGCCACGCTCTATCTGCTCTCGCTGTTTGGTTTCGGACTTAAGCAAAGCCTGTTCATATTCATTTTCCGTCAGTTCTTTATGGGTCTCCCCGCAGAACTCGAGGAGGCAGCGCTTATTGATGGCTGCGGATTTTACAAGACGTATTTTAAGATTGCGCTTCCGAACGCGGTGCCTTCAATAATGACAGTGTCGATACTTTCATTTGTATGGAACTACGGCGACACGTACTATACCGGCTACTTCCATCCGGAGGGTCCGTATATCGCCATGAAACTCAGTCAAACTTTTGCGGCAACCAATTCCAATAATGTTATAACTGCTGTTCAGACATGGTATGACGCGCCCGCTGCATCCTCTTTTGCTTTCGATGCAGTTAAACAGGCAGCTGTTCTGATTTACTTAGTGCCGCTCCTAATTGTTTATTTCCTGGTGCAGAAGAAGCTTGTTGAAAACTTTGAGCGCAGCGGTATCGTAGGATAAAAATTAAAGCGTGCAAAAAACTTACTTACATCCCCCTTATGATAGATGCTTAAAACAGTGAACATGTTTCAACTCTATTCTAAGGGGGTTTTTATGGTAAATCCAATTTGAAAGAAGAATGCGTCGATTTTTGCGTGCCCGAACTTGACAACCACAAATTAAAATGATATAATCAATTAATAATAGGCCTATCGTGGCACAAAATGGAGGAAAATTACATGAAAAGAGTATTAGCCGTTGTTTTTGCATTCTCAATTCTGCTGTCCGCAGCAGTGGTTTTTGCTGAGGAAATAGGTGTTGCGCAAACTGAAAATCCTACGGAAAGTATAGTGCAAGAAGACACGCAACTTGAAGATTTTGGGATTACAGTTACGATTGACGGAGAAGAGCTTGAGTTTGATGTGCCTCCTCAGATTATACAAGAGCGCACGATGGTTCCGATGAGGGCAATCTTTGAGGCGTTCGGCGCAAAAGTAGAATGGATGCAGGACGCGCAGATAATTTACGCTACCTATGGCAGCTGTCTGATTTTGATGCGGATAGACAAACCGATTTTAGTGGTTCAGGATTTTGCAGCGCCGGAGGGAGAAGCGGAGACGCAGTATACGATGGATGTGCCGCCGACACTTGTTGCGAATCGGACGCTTGTTCCGGCGCGTGCGGTTTCCGAGGCTCTTGGCGCCACTGTTGAATGGGACAACGATACGAGAACGGTGGTAATTACAAAATGAAGAAGCATGAAAAAGAGATACTAAAAATTCGTTTTTTGGAAAGTTTTATCTCTGCGTTTTTGTGCTCGGTAGTTTTTGCGCTTCTCTTTTTTCTCGATACTTTTAGAGATGATGCTGTTTTCAAGATGTATTCGTACATAATTTCGGCGGCCGCGTTTCTTATGCTTAACTGGCGCTTTGTAAAGATGTATTACAGCGAAATAGGTATTGGCCGCGGGTATTACCGTGATAACGTTTTGGTATTCGGCATATACGGTTTGCTGGCGATTCTATTTGCCGCAGCAGATGTGCCGTATGTTCGCGATTTCCTTTTTATGCCGACACGGGTTTTTGAGGCGGCAGGACTGCATCCAGTTGCATCTGCGCTTTTGTATGTGATATTGATGCTGTTGTGCCTCGTTTCTGTACCTCTTGTTTACGGCCGCCGCGAAAACGAAGATAATGCGAACACATTTTTCAAGCGAGTAATGGAAACTTTTTTGACGACTTTCTTTTGCTCGGCAATATTTGCCATGCTTTTCAGGCTTGGCGTTTTGCCGCGGACCCCGCTTTGCGAACTATATGTATACTCTGTTTCAACGGTGGTTTTTGTGCTTTTGACATGGCGTTTTCTGCGTTCGTATAAGCGTGAAATGCGCAAAGAGGTATATCTCAGAGATAACATATTGATATTCGCTTTGTACGCGTTTCTCTCATTGATTGCTGCGGCTGCGAAAATAACCGTGGTATCTGAGTTCCTGTTTATGCCTACAATGCTTCTTGAAGCGTTTAACATTGCCCCATTGGTATCGGTGTGCGCAATTAATGTGTTTTTGCTTATCTTGATTTTTGCGGCAAGCTATCGTAAAAAGGTAAAAAATGAAGATTTACACAAAGACCATATTCTGTTGATGCGCTTTGCCGAAACTTTTTTGACGAGCATAGTTATCTCGATAATACTTGCATTGGTTTTGCACATTGGTGTTTCAGCGGACAACATGAACATTGTGCAGATATACGCTCGCTCGCTGTCATTCGTGGCGTTTTTCATGATTACATGGCACTATCTTCGTATTTGTTACAAGGAAATCAGGCCGGTTAAATACTACCGATATAATATGTTGGCATTTGCGTCATACGCACTGTTAAGCTTGATTTTCACTGAGTTTTTGCCGAGAGCTGTTACTGATTTTATCTTCATGCCAACTACATTTTTTAGCATATTAGGCATGAGACCGCTTTACTCGGCGATTCTGTTTAACATACTTCTTTTTTCAATGATGTTTATGGCAACACGCGTAAGCCGAATTAAAAGCGAGCTGCCGGAGCACCCGCTTTTTGCCCGTTTCTTTGAGACTTTTATCACGAGTATAATAGCGTCAGTTCCGTTCACGCTTTTGCTCAAATATAATGTTATTCAGACATCGCTTGTTGTAAACTTATATGCGTTTGGTCTTTCCGCCGCGATATTTTTAATATGCTCATGGCTGTTTCTGCAGTCGTATTATCATAATTTGAACAAGAAATCATATTGGCGGGATAATATCATCGTTTTTGCTGTTTATGCCGTGGTTACAATAGCGCTTTCCCTGCTTAATCAAATGAAGATATTGAGCTATATGTTTTTCCCGGTTGGATTTTTTGAACTTATCGGCGCGCCGACAGTTGTTTCAGCTGCAATTATGAACGCTGTTTTGTTTATGTTTGTGTTCATTATACCCCTCGAACTAAAGCGGCCGAAGAGCATGAATCCGCTTTTGCTGCGTTTTATCGAAACCTTTGTCGCCACGTTTGTGTGTTCCGCACCGTTTGCCATACTTTTCCGCTTGAGGTTGATTTCATCGATAAAGTTTGTCTATCTAGTTATCTATCTCATTTCGACGATTGCGTTTTTAGTATCACAGTGGAATTTCATGAAGAGCTATTACATCTACTGCGGGAAAGAGTTTTATTACCGCGATAACATAATAGTCTGCGCAAGCTATGCGGGAATCGCCGTCATATTACGCATTTTAGACATCGAACGTGTAATTCGGTATGGATTTATGCCGCTGCGCCTTTTCGAGCTGTTTGACACGTCGGGATTTAACACGCTCTATTCAATGCTGACAGTTTCTGTTATTCTCTTTGCGATAATGTTCTTAATTCCTATCATATATGCAAAACAACGTAGACGAAAGCTGAAGGAGAGGTCCTATGAAAGCAAAAGATAGTTTTACATTAAAAGAAATCGGCGGTATTACAATGATTGTTCCCACAGGCAACGATGAGACGACGTTTTCGGCAATGATAACAGTGAATAGCGTCGGAGCATTTATTTGGAAAATTCTCGAACAGGGCGCAGACGAGGAGGAAATTGTAAAAGCCCTTACAGAGCATTTTGAGGTTGATGAGCAGCGCGCAGCCACGGATACGGCAGTGTTTTTGGAAAAACTTGACAACGCAGGACTTATTGACAAGTAACGGAGGTTTGTTTGATGACTTCACCACAGGCATGTTTTTTAGCCGCAGTTGGTTCGGCAGTTTTTGGATTACAATTTAATAGAGAGATTGTCGGCGATATTGCAAAAGCGTATGAGGTGGCATCTTCCCATTCGCTCGGCGCACTTTTTTTCAGTGAGCTTTCCAAGTATTTTCCCAAGGACGAGCTTTACAGCGTCATTCCTCAAGCAAAGCAGGATATGTACACTACGCTTTACTGCGAAAGACGCCAAAGCTTTGCCTATGATAAATTGTGTGCGGAATTTTCAAGACAGGGGGTACGCTTTATCCCTCTGAAAGGCATCGTACTCAAATGGCTTTATCCTTCGCCGGAACTGCGCTCTATGGAGGATATAGACATTCTGATACACCGGGAGGATTTTGATAAAGCCTTTAGCGCGGCCTGTGCAGTTGGGTTTGTCCCTAAAAAAGGAAATGCGAACGATATTGGGATTAAGCAGACGTTTACCATGGGGATTGTGCATATTGACACGGCAATCTCAGTGCAGGGCAAATACCTTGAAAAATGTGAGTATGTGCAGAACATGTTTGAACACAGCGTACCTGTCGCGGGCACGCAGTACCGACAGACGCAAGAGGCAGAAATTATATATGTAATTCATCACGCGGCGAAACATATGCACTGGGAAGGGTGCGGAGTGAGACAGATACTTGATATGGCTATTTTGGTTAACGAATACCGCAGCACCTGTAACTGGGAAGAGGTAAAAAGAGAGCTTGATTCTTCGCGCCTTACAAAGTTTTTTTGCGCTATGCTCGGCTTAATCAGGAAATGGTTTAATGTATCTTCGCCTTCGCCGCTGTTTGAAGCTGTAGATGTAATTGACGAAGTGGAAAGATATGCGCTTGATTATGGAACGTTCGGCATGGAAAAAAAGAACCTTGTTGCCGGCACAATGCTGCGTACCAACGCGAAAAAGAAAAAAATCGGAGCCATAGAGCATTTCTTCCGTGAGTATGTGTTTTTGCCGTCCAATAAGATGGCAGCGCTCTATCCTTCGTTTGAAAAACACCGTTGGGCCATTGGTTTTTACTGGATACACAGGCTATTTGCAAGGCTTATCAGACGCGATAAACGTAAACTCATAGCGAAGACATTGGCGGGTATTCCGCAGGCTAAGACCATAAGCGAGGACGAGAGCCGAATCTTAGAAAATTTAGGGCTGATGTAGATGGCAGTGTATAAAATTGCCGATATTCCGATGGCTTTTGATGCGCGTTATAAAACCTTGAGAACACAATCGGAGGCGTATTTGTCGAAGAAAGATACGCCTTGTTTTTCTATAGAACTTTCTGAAAAATTCCTCGCACAAAAGCAGGCGCAGAACCCTCATCTGTCTGTTGATGAGTGTGAATATATTTGGAGCGGTGCGCAGTTTTACAGCGAGCTGCTCAATTACAATGGTTTTATTTTACATGCATCTGCGGTGGTTTTAGATGGCGCGGCATACCTTTTTTCCGCACCCTCCGGAACGGGGAAGTCTACGCATACTGCCATTTGGCAGAAGTATTTCGGCGAGGACCGCGCTCGTATATTAAATGATGATAAGCCGGCAATCAGGTTTATTAATGGTAGGTTTTACGCATATGGCACTCCGTGGTCGGGGAAGACCGACAAGAATATAAATGAAAAGGCCGAACTCAAGGCGATAGGGGTTTTGTCGAGGGCAAATGAAAACTCGGTCGCTTTGCTTGAAACCAAAGCGGCACTTTATGCTATCTTAAATCAGACGCTGCGCCCTGCCGGCAATTCGCTTCCACGGCTTTTAGAGTTGCTTGAAAAACTTATGGAAACGGTTCCGGTGTACAGTGTTTTGTGCAATATGGAGCCTGATGCGGCGAGAGTTGCATACGAAGGCATGAGCGGGGTGAGTATTTGAAAAAGAGCATGGAAGAGCTTTTGCCGGAGATAGAAAAAAAGCTTGCCGAGAATAAGCCGTTTGCACTTTTTCACCGTGGAACGAGTATGCTGCCCACCTTGAGAGAGGGGAGAGATACGGTAATATTAGCGCGTCCGGATAAGATAGGTAAATACGATATTGTACTTTACCGCAGAAAAAACGGGAAATTTGTTTTGCACCGAATTGTAAAACGCAAAGGCGGACAATATGTTTTGCGCGGTGACAATCAGTTTGAAAACGAGTATGGAATTACAAAAGACATGGTAATTGCCAGAGCTATCGGATATTTCAAGGGCGGGAAATACATCTCATGTTCGAGCGTACGGGAGCTGCTGCGGGTGAAAATTATGTGTATGAAAAGGGAAGTAAAACGGCTTTTGTCGCAAAAAGGCGTACTGTAATATTACGATTCGATGAAAAAAGGCGAATTTGGCTTGACGAAATCGAACAGTAAGTGTACAATATACAAGGTAGATTTTTTGTACCAGAATACTTTAGGAGGAATCGGAATGAAATTATTCAGAGTTATACTCGCACTTGTGTTGGCGCTCTCAATGACTATGTCTTTTGTGGCTTTTGCCGCGGAAGACGAAGCCGAAGTGACTGTTGACACCGTTCTGGATGATGTTGTTTATGAAGAAGGAGCGCTGACGGATGTAGATACATCCACAGTTCTCGGAAAAGCAATCCAGACGCTTGTTGATAGAGGTATCGTGTCGGGCTATCCCGATGGAACATTTAAGGCTGAGAATAATATAACGCGCGCGGAAGTATCGGTTATTATGGTGAACTTTCTTAATGCGCAGGCAGGCCTTGTTTCGGGAATGCTTACCGGCTTTGCGGATATCGACAACGACCCGAACTACGAATGGGCGCGCCCCTACGTTAGTTTGGCGAAAAACCTTGGCGTTATAAATGGGTTTGAAGACAACACATTCCGTGCGGCGGAAAATGTGACGTACGAGCAAGCGGTCAAAATGCTTGTTTCTTCGCTTGGGTACACACCTTTGGCGAACAGCCTTACCGTGTCGGGAGGCTCATGGTCAAGCGGCTATATTACGGTTGCCCATCAGATAGGCCTTACAGCAAATACAAACGCGGCTGTGCCCTCTGCCGTTGCAACTCGCGGCACTGTTGCAATGCTGACATATAACGCTCTTAGCGCACCGATGTATGTCTACAACACCACCACGGGAACTTACGAGCAAGGCGGAAATATATCTGAGGAAACTACAAACGAGGAACGCGTGACGGGCATTGTGAACGGCATTTACGAAACGGGAATCGAAGAAGAAAACCCCGGCGTTCCCGAAAACCACATTATGATTGACGATGAGATATATGCAGTTGGCTTCTCGGCAGACCCCGAAAGATATCTCGGATGCAAGGTTACCGCCTATATTGGCGATGTTCAGGTCGGAAGCAACTATAGAGAGGTCACGCGGATGGAGGTGCTTTCGAGCACAAAATCAATCACCGTTGACTATGACTTGATTGACTCGGCAACTGCAACGTCGCTGTCATATTTCGCTACGCAGGATTCTACTCGCGCGCTTACGGCAAGGCTTGATGATGCGTCGATAATATACAACGGCAAATATTATTCCGGATATGACTTTTCGCAAGTCAAAGACGATCTCCAGTCCGGATATATTGAGCTTATCTGTAACGACGGCGATGGACGTTACGAAGTGGTAAAGATAGTTTCCTATGAGATTTTTGTTGTAGACAGAATCAATACCTCTACAAACAAAATTTACGCAAAATACGAAGCCAACGACGGACTGGCCTATGAGATTCCCGAAGAAGGTGACAGCGGTCTTGTGTTCTCCATGACAAGGGCGGGCAGAGAAATTACGATTTCGGACCTCAGAGCATGGGATGTATTGAATATCATGCAATCTCCAGAAGACGTGGGCGGCAGAGAAGTCTTGAAAATCCTTGTTACACGCAATACAGTTCAGGGAGAGGTTACGGAGAAGTCTGACAACGCAGCTTTTTGTCAGATAGCCAATAAAGACTATTATATTGCATATAACTATTTGAACTATGCCGAAAGAGAAGAGTTTAATGTCGGAGACACGGCGCAGGTTTATCTTGACTG
This sequence comes from Clostridia bacterium, assembly GCA_030527235.1. Classification (GTDB taxonomy): domain Bacteria; phylum Bacillota; class Clostridia; order UMGS1883; family UMGS1883; genus JAUNBL01. Next base: position 20,943 of record JAUNBL010000016.1, read on the forward strand.
TATGGACCGTATCGCAGCTGCGGCGGAGAATGTTTCAACGTCGGGAACCTTGCAGTACGGCTATCTCATTGCAGCGCGTCAGGACGAAGAAAACGAGGACAGTCCTCTTGACCTCAGAATTCTTACAACATCCGGAAGCGATAATATATATACGGCCGCAGACAGAATTAAGCTTAACGGTACCCGCATAGCTGCGGACAAGGAATCTGTGCTTGAGTCTCTTGAGGAGAGCGCGGAAAAAGCTAACGAAAGCTACCCTGACGCGGAAAATGTAAGGTATCATCAGCTTATAATGTTCGCGGTAAACACTTCCGGGTTAGTAACCGATATTGATACTGTACTGAGTGAAAATGAAGACCTTGAAAAGGATGTTCCTTACAGCGGCGAGCTGACATATTCTTCAAGTTCCCGTTCGTTCGGAGACTTCAAGGTGACGACGACGACCAAGATATTCTTCATTCCCGATGACAGGACAGAAACAGACGATTATAAGTACTTTTCTTCCTATTCAAGCGCTTTCACAAACGGAAGTGCATATCACGTTGAGGCGTACAACCTTTCAAGCGGAAATAACGCAGGCGTAGTGCTGCTTTATAAGGAAAACGATTCGATGTTATTCAAATCCAGCTCCCCGATGATGATTGTTAATTCGGTTTCCTCTACGGCAGACGGCGACAAGGTTGAAGGTTATGTAAACGGCTCAACTTCGACCAGAGAGTTAATCATTTCCGAAGACTGCGACATCGTTGACATTGCAAAGGGCGATGTTATCAGATACCTTACCGACACATCGGGACAGATTTCCAAGATAGAAATTTGGTACGATGTGAGCGACCCTGAAATGGCAGAACCTGTAGATAGCCAGTCAGACGCAATAGATGCGCGTATCCTTGAAATTCGCTCTACAAGCGTGGTTCCGGTTAAAAATTATCCTACAGCTACCTTCAGGCTCGCGTACGGTACTGTCATCGGTCTTGATACGGATGAGGACAATACGATTACAGTATCCCCGACGATAACGGATGACAACTGTGACATGGCTCTTGACGGAAACGGCGTTGTAGCTCATGATATTCGCTCGAGTCTGAAAGTCTTTAAGTATACGGCATCGGCGGCAGCGGCAAGGAGACTTGAAGCAGACGTTGACATTCAGGAAGCTATGCCGTATGATGACTATCCGGACAATGCATCAAGAGTAATAACTTACTCTACAAGCGGTACGCTCAGGATGGTTTATATCATAACGGAGTAACCTTAAAAGTATAATAAGCAAGGGCGCAGGCTGCAATGTTGCCGCCTGCGCTCTTTGTTAATAGTTTGTTTACTAATTAATGATAACAAATTCATATATAAGTGCTACAATAGCGACAACAGAGAAATATAAGGAGGCAACGGTTATGGACGAAAAGAAAGCTGAAATCACGACGCCAATCCGCAAAAAGAAAGCTCCGCTGGTTAAGCGGAAGTGGTTTAAGAGGACGATTACGTTAATCGTTCTTCTTGCGATTGCCACAGCTGCGGTTTCAATTTGGCAGCGCAACAGGGCAAGTCAGACGAATGCTGAAGAAGAATACTCCACGGCGATTGTAACACGCGGAGATATTGAGGTAATAATTTCGGGTTCCGGCACGGTGTCACCGATAGAACAGTATTCAATAGTTCCCACCGTTAACGGAAAAATTGAATCTGCTCCATACGAGGAGGGGCAAGAAGTTCAGGAAGGTGCAGTACTCTACAAGTTTGAAAGCGATAAAGCGGATACAGCCATTGACCAAGCAAAGAACACTGTGTCAAAGCGCTTGATTAGTCTGAATCAGATAAAGGAAAACATCGCCAATCTTACGGTGAAGGCTACTGCTTCGGGCAGAATAAGCGATTTAGATTTACATGTCGGAGATACGCTCAACGGTAAAGTGTGTACAATAACGGATTCCTCTAAGATATACATAAAAGTGCCGTTTAACGCTGCGCAGACGGCGGCTATCTCTGTCGGAGACAGCGCGACGGTTTCCATTGAAAAATATATGACCACACTTGAAGGAGAAGTTGTGAGCAAATCTACTGCAGCTTCTGCGGGAAGCGGCGGAGTTGTTTCATATGACGTTGAGATACTTATTGCAAATCCCGGAAATATCGGCATCCCAGAAGGCGTTGTTGCAACGGCTGCTGTACACACTGCCACCGGCGATGTTGAGAGCGGCGGTACAGGGAGCACATATTATCCGACGCCGGTTACGGTGAATGCGGAACAGAGCGGTGAGATTTCCGTTATATATGCGAAAAATGGGGATTGGATAGAAGCGGGACAGACAATAGTGACGCTCACGAATGATACGCTTATGGACAACTACACAAATGCCGAGCTTGAGTATAATGACAGCCTTTCAAGCCTCTCCGATGCATACACAAGCGCGGAGGATTATACTCTCACATCGCCGATAAGCGGGACTATCCTTGTGAAAAATTACAAAGCAGGAGATACAGTCTACGGTACGAATAGTACGGAATTGATGGTTGTTGCAGATACGTCTAAAATGGTTTTTACAATTAATGTAGACGAACTTGACATTGCAAAAATTCAGCTGGGGCAAACGGTTGACGTTACGGCGGACGCGCTTGAGGGAACAACGCTTTACGGGACAATAACAAAGCTTACCGCGCTCGGAACAACGTCTAACGGAGTTACGACATACCCTATTGAGGTTACGATTGACAATCCCGGCGAGCTTCGTCCGGGAATGAACGTAAATGCAGAAATTCTGGTTCAGCAGTCGTTCGATACAATTGTGGTTCCGGTCGGCGCCGTGTCGTATTATGACGGAAAATATTATGTAACCGTTGTCGGAGAAATGGAAAGCAATATGCCCGAAGGCTCGACGCCCTCAGAAAGAACGATGCCTTCCGAAACGGCGATGCCCGAAGGCGAAGCGCCTTCTGAAGGTCAAATGCCCGAAGGAGCAATGTCCTCAAGCGCTGCGACGGGCGGACGCGGAAACAGAGGCAGCGCCTCAACACCTACAATTAATACCTATGCTCAGCAACAGCGAGTAGAAGTTGAGACAGGTATCAGCAATGACGACTATACCGAAATTCTAAGCGGTCTTGAAGTGGGTCAGATTGTAATTGACAGCGGCACATCCACTGATGACTCGTCCTCCACGATGATGATGATGGGCGGCATGGGCGGC
>JAUNBL010000016.1:24164-40675 GCA_030527235.1 Clostridia bacterium
AGACATGTACAAGATATACAAGCTTGGTGAGGTTGAAGTTCATGCACTGAACGGAGTATCTTTGCATGTAAAGCCGCAAGAATTCATTTCGATTATAGGCCCTTCAGGAAGCGGAAAGTCCACTCTCATGAACATGATAGGCTGCCTGGATGTCCCTACTGCAGGAGATTATTTTATCGACGGTGTTTCGGTGGAGCATCTCTCGGAAAACGAACTTGCCAATCTGCGCAACGCCAAAATAGGCTTTATATTCCAAGGGTTTAACCTTTTAAGCAAACTGACGGCTCTGGAGAACGTGGAACTGCCGCTGATATACCAGGGGATGAATCCATCAAGAAGGAAAGAACTGGCAATGGAAGCTCTTGAAAGGGTGGGTCTTAAGGACAGAATGAAACACACGCCTAAGGAACTTTCCGGAGGTCAGCAGCAGCGTGTGGCGATAGCCCGAGCGCTTTCAAGCCGTCCGCCTTTGATACTTGCCGATGAGCCTACCGGAAACCTGGACTCCAGATCCGGAATTGAGGTTATGAAGATGCTTCAGGAGATACACCAAGAGGGAAAGACAATTGTTCTTATTACACATGATACGGATGTGGCAAGACAAGCACAGCGAGTTGTTCGTATTGCCGACGGGAAGATAACAAGCGATACAACGGATACGGAAGGAGTTGTCTGCGAATGAGTGTGCTTATGTCCTTTAGAATGGCAATCCAAAGTATCCTTTCAAGCAAAATACGCTCGCTCTTAACGATGCTTGGTATTATAATCGGTGTTGCAGCTGTAATTGTGCTTGTAAACCTTGTAACGGCAGCTCAGTTACAGATGCGTACGCAGCTTGAGAGCATGGGTACAAACCTTATTTCAGTCTCTATAAGGCGCGGGGGATGGGGCAGCACAAGAAGCGTAAGCGTTTCCGAGGTACAAGAAATTGCCGACTCAAATCCTGACCTTATTGAGTATATAACGCCTACGGTCTCCAGTACTGTTACTGTAAAGTACGGCGCTAACAACCTTACCACAAGTCTTTTGGGGGTAAACGAGCATTATGAAACGATTAACAACCATGCCGCAGGTTCGGGCAGATTCTTAACTGCCACGGATGTGGAAAACCGTTCGTCGGTTGTTGTCATTGGCGAGTATATAAAGCAGGAGCTCTTTGGCGGTCAGGACCCGCTTGGACAGGAAATCAAACTCAATAATGAGGTGTTTACCGTTATAGGCGTTCTGGAAAAAAAATCTACAAACGTCACCTCCGGGAGTGATGACGATAAGTTGATTATCCCATACAGCCGCGCAACGCGTCTGATACGAAATGCTAACATCACTTCGTTTTCGGTGCAGGCGGTGAGCGCTGATGTGATGGAGGACGCTACGGAGGCAATAGAGAATTTCCTGTATAAAAAGTTTAAGAGTGACAACTTCTACAGCGTATTTAATCAGGCGGAGATGATTTCCAGTATTGACGAAGCGCTTGGTGTGATGACGCTTTTGATGGCGGGTATTGCCGGAATATCGTTAGTGGTCGGCGGCATAGGAATCATGAATATTATGCTCGTAACCGTTACTGAACGCACGCGTGAAATAGGCATAAGAAAAGCTATTGGAGCTAAAACAGGTGCAATTCTTATACAATTCCTGATTGAGTCGGCAGTCATAAGCTGCATAGGGGGATTGATTGGAATTGTGGTAGGCGTCGGGGGCAGTGCTGTAATTTGTGTGGCAATGGAAATGAGTCCTGTGCCGTTTGCAAATCAGTCCACGGTAATCATAGGCTCGTTCGCGTTCTCGGCGCTTATTGGAATTTTCTTTGGACTTTATCCGGCAAGGAAAGCCGCAAAACTCAACCCGATTGAAGCGCTGCGCTTTGAATAATCAGAAATGAGAGGTAAAATAAAATGAGAAGAAAAATTCTTGCGCTCACTATAGCGCTTGCAATGTTGCTGACAACTCCGGTGTTTGCCTCGTCCTTTACGGATGTTTCGGATTCGGCAAACTATGCCGAAGCGGTCAATGTCCTTAGTTCGGTCGGAATTCTCTCCGGTATGGGCGATGGTGGTTTCTACCCTGAAAACCCTCTGACGAGAGCGCAATTTGCGAAAATCGCGGTCTACGCGACAGGTCAGCAGAAAAATGCTGTATCGGGGAGCGCATCGGCATTCACTGATGTTGATGAAACGCACTGGGCAAATAAATATATAAGCCTTGTAAGCGAAAAAGAGGTTATAACGGGATATCCGGACGGCTCTTTCGCACCGGAGCAGGAGATAACCTATGCGCAGGCGGTTACGATTCTGCTCAGGCTGCTGGGCTATACGGGCGATGATGTAGGCAATCGTTGGCCGGCCGGCTATTTGGAGAAGGCGGAATCGCTCGGCATAACGGAAGAGATTTCCTTTAGCGCAAACGCAAGCGTTTCCCGTGGGAATGCGGCGCTGATGATTTACAGAACTCTTTTTACGAAGGTAAAAGACACCGATTCCAAACTGGTTTCGCTTACGGATCTTACGCTGAATGAGAACTGCATTATTATAGCGACTCAGAGCGAAAACTCAGCTCTTTTGCCGGATGAGGTATCTACGAGCGCGGGAACATTCAAGAAGGGCGACTATATTGATGCGGCGGAGCTGATAGGAAGTCAAGGCTCGCTTCTCACGGACGAAGATGATAAGATAGTGGCGTTTTTGCCTGACGAACAGACGAGCGAGAATTATATTGTGAATTCAAGTATTGCGGCAACCAACTCTACCGACGTTACGATTGCTTACGACGGAGGCGAGATAAATATTCCCAATGATACGCCCGTTTACAGTAAGGGTGTAAAATCTTCCGCGTCGGAACTGCTCGCTGATGTGGCGGAAGGAAGCACAATACAGGTATTCCGGTCTGCAACCGGAGCAATGCGGTATGTATTTTTGAATGAGTACACAATGCAGGGACCTAAAACCATCACAAGTGATTCGGTTGATGTACAGCTGATGTTCAATATTTCAGATATGAACACCCTCAAAGTTATCAGGAAGGGCATAACTTCGTCTGTAGAAGAGCTTAAGCGGTTTGATGTTCTTTACTATTCCGAGCGTACGCACACCCTTTACGCATATGCCGACCGGGTGACGGGAGTTTATGAAAAAGCATCTCCGATAAAAGCAAATGTGAAAACAGTGACGGTTTCGGGCAACACATACACGCTTGCAACTCAAAGCGCTGTTAATAAGATGAACGAGAGCGCAGGCGCATTTGCAATAGACGATACGGTGACGCTGCTTATGGGCAAGGACGGTGACGTTGTTGATGTTGTCGATCTTAACAGCTCCGATATTTCAACCTACGGCGTTGTTCTTCAGGGCTACACCAAAGTTTCGGAAGACGAGGAAACAAAAGGCCGCAATGAGTACTATGTAAAACTGTGCATGGCCTCTGGTGATACGATGGATTTTAAGACGGATAGGGACTATTCTGAATGGCGCGGTTCGTTCTGTACATTATCGTTTGAGAACGGTTTTGCAAGAATCCAAACCGCATCGAATGCATCAGTTACAGGAAAGATTGATGTTTCGGCTAAAACTTTCGGCGGCGTGGAGCTGGCTGCGGATTACAGCATTCTCGAACTGCTTGACGCTGATTCAAACCCCGCCGTGGTGGAAAAGATAACGCTTAACGATATTGCAAATAAAAGCATTTCCTCGGCAAAAGTGTTGCACGTTGAGAGGGACTCTCTAAGCGGCGCGATTACAGTTCTATATGTAAAGAATGTATCAAAAAGCCAATACTCCTACGGCGTTGTGACTTCGGGTGGGCAAACATCGGGGACGCTTTCTTCAAGCTATACGCTTTTGGTGGACGGTACGGAGCAGACATTTGCAGGTACGACTTTTACCGGTATATATAACGGCAACGTTGTCGCAATTTACCAGAACGGCGGCACAGTTACGGAGATGTTTGTAGCTGATGAGGTGGGGAGCGGAACAAAGATTAATTCCTATACCGACAATCGCGTGACAATCGGCAATGTTACCTATGATATGGCAATCGGAGTGCAGGTATACGCGGGCCGCGTTTATAACGAGTATAAGTCTATAACTCTTGAAGACGCGTCAAAACTTACTGCGACACAGTTTACTCTGTACGCTGACGCGCCGATTGAAAACGGCGGTAAAGTTAGGGTTATTATAGCCCGTACATCTGTGTAGTTTGTTTGGGCGGAGAATTTCTCCGCCCTTTTATTTGACAAACCGGTATTATAAGATGTATACTATAACAAAAGGAGTGACTATGCTATGAAGAAAATTGTTCTGGTTCTTTTTATGATTTCACTAATGCTGACAGCATTTACGGCGGCAGCATATGCAGAGGACGTCGCACTGTTTGATTTTGTACAAAATGCGACATACGAAGCGGACCTAAATGATACATATGCTACGACTGCGGATGCCGGCTACGCTGCGACAGGAGGCGCTCGTGCATCTGAGGCGTATCTGAGGGTAAGCGTTAACGGGACGGACTGGAGAAAACTTGAATGGTCCGCGTATGACGGACTAACTGGTGACGAGTATCAAAATCCGGATATGACTCAGGCGGGCGCAAACGGCGAAGTGCCGATATTTGACGCGAGCAGCAATCATGTGTGGAACAATCCATATATAGAGATATTTGCGGTTACAACGGGCTATGAAAATATTACGTTTAGCGCTATGCTCGGCGGTTCTAACAAAGGACCGAGGGATTACGTTCTCTCCTACAGCCTGGATGGAGTTACCTATACGCAAGTGAGCGCAAATTCATATAGAATATCTGAAAATAAGGTTATGGAGCGCGCCTTTCGCTCAGTGGCTTTACCTGCAGAGGCGGCAAATGCTTCGGCGCTGTATATCAGGATACAAAGTGTAAGCGGGTACGCGATTTCGGGAGAACTGCTCTCGACGTATCCTTCTTCGGGGCATGGCGCAGTGAACCATGCGGCTCTTTGCGGAACAGCTATCGGCGCCGGCGCTACTGAACCTACCGAACCCGCTGAGGAATGGAGCGGAGTTGCGGCGTTTGAGTTTGAGCGCACTTTAAGCACCGAAGAAAGTCTTAACGATACGTATAATACAACGGCGGATGAAGGCTATGCGGCAACAGGCGGTGAAAATGCATCAAGCGCGCGCCTTTTTGCGAGCGTAGACGGTGAGACGTATAGAAAACTTGAATGGTCTTATACCGATGCAATGACGGATCCAAACCAATATAAAGATGAAAACGGAGATTTGGTTGGTATTAACGGCGGCGCGCCCGCCATGGATCCTTCGCAGACTGTTGCGTGGGGTACGCCGTTTTTCATGGTTAAGGTTTCTACACTGGGGTATGAGGATATAACTTTCAGCGCCCTCTTGGGCGGTTCAAAAAAAGGACCTGCAAACTATAAACTCCAATACAGCCTTGATGGCGTGAACTTTACCGACGTTGCCGGAGCGCTCTACTCGATAACGACAAACAAGAGACTCCAGTCCGCGTTTTCCAATACACCTCTTCCTGACGAGGTCGCTAATCAGGAAAATGTTTATATCCGTATGATAATAAGCGACAATATTACGATTGCCGGGGCGGTGCTTTCATCTTATCCGAATTCAGGGCAGGCGGCGATAAACAATGTCTATATCGGAGGCAGTAAAATATCCGGGCTGATAATAGAAGAAGTGGATGTTACAAACGGGATTTCCGTCACGTTTTCAAACAACAGCGAAGAATCAAACGTTTCAATTATCGCCGCTCTTTATGAGAACGATGCTCTGACAGATGTGACGGTGCTGCCTATAGAAATTACGAGCGGAAGACAGACGCACCTTGTCAGCAGCGATTCGACAGACGGCAAGAGCGTAAAAATCTTGATTTGGAAAAGTATGGACACGATGATGCCGATTGCTCAGAGTTTTACGGATAAATAAGCGAGGCTGTTAATATTATTTAGGTGAGGAGGCGTTAAAATGAAAAGAATTTTATGCGCTGTCACTGTTATGGCGGTTCTGTTGTGTGCCTGTGACTACAGCGAGATTGTAGACACTGTTTTGGAAAAAGAGGCGCAAATGACACAGCCGACACAGCCTGAGAAATCTGTTGCCGCAACGGAGGCAACGGAGGCGGTCGTTGTGCCGATGACCGAAGCTGCAACCGAGGCGGCGGATGTCGATTTCTCCTCACTTTCCAATACGACAAATGGATGGGGTTTCAAACGGCAAATTCCGCAGCGACCGGGCTTTACATCGGCTGAGACGGCAACTATGGCCAAGTACGGATGTATGTATATGGGCAGTCCCGATGAAAAGGTGATGTACCTTACGTTTGATGAAGGATATGAAAACGGATACACGCCGTTGATTCTTGATACGCTCCGTGAGAAAAATGTTAGAGCGGCATTCTTTGTCACAGGGCCGTATTTGCGCCAGCACGCAGACTTGGTTAAACGCATGGTTGACGAGGGTCATATAGTCGGAAATCATACAAACAATCATCAATCGCTTCCGTCGTGCAGCGTTGAAGAGATTGAGGAAGAACTCTTGTCGCTGGAAAAGCAATATTATGATATGTTTCATCTCAACATGAAATACATGCGCCCGCCTATGGGCGAATACAGTGAGCGCTCGCTCGCCGTAACAGCTTCGCTCGGATATACGTCGGTGTTTTGGTCGTCGGCGTACGCCGATTGGGATACAAACGCGCAAAAAGGGGCAGACTACGCATACCGAAAAGTGACCGAAAATTTTCATAACGGAAGCGTGATACTGCTCCACGCGGTTTCAAAAGACAACACTGAAGCACTGGGAGAAATTATTGACACAGCGCGCGATGAGGGCTATGAGTTTCGGACACTTGACGAATACTTTTAGCTTGGAGTGTGCGATGTGCGTATAAAAAAGTGTACTGCGCCGCTTAAAGCGGCGCTTGTTTTTGCGCTTGTTTGGTATATAGGAACAGTTGCCGCTGCGCCTTCAAAGATTACTCTTTGGCAAAACGAGGCGCACAGCGTTGTTTTTGCAAAAGGCGTTGTTTTGCGCGATTTGCCCAAAGAGGTTCAGCTTGCGGGTGGAACAATGTCTTCTTCGTCGCTTGGAGAATACGAGGCCAAGCTGAGTCTTTTTGGAATCATACCTTATAAAAGCGTATCAATCAATGTTGTACCTCAAACGAGTGTCGCAGTGTGCGGGAACTTGATAGGAATACGACTTCATTCCGACGGACTGATTGTTGTGGGGACGGGCAGCTTTGTGTCTGAAAGCGGACAAACCGTTTCACCGGGAGAAGATGCCAATATTCTTGCTGGAGACGTAATTCTTACGGCTAACGGTGAAAAGCTGCGTGACACATCGGCGCTTTCGGAAATTGTGCAAAAGAGCGAAGGCGAAATCGTTCTTTCTGTCTATAGAAACGGAGAGAATAAGAGTATAAACGTTATGCCTTCGTGCTGTGGAAGCGATAAAAGAAAAAAGCTTGGCGTATGGGTTCGTGACAGCGCCGCAGGCGTGGGGACTATTACCTATATTGACACTCAAACCAATAAATATGGCGCACTGGGACATTCTATCTCGGACACGGACACAGGAATCCGGTTTGATGTTCTGCGCGGCACGATTGAAGAATGTGATGTTTTGTCAATTAAAAAAGGCGAGCGCGGAGCACCGGGCGAAATTCACGGTGCATTCAAAAGCTCGGCAAGTAAAATTGGCTCCATAGAAAAAAACACTGAAAACGGAATTTATGGTACAATTTTTGAAATTCCAAACACTGCCGCCCTAATGCCGATTGCCCTTGCAAATCAAATCCGATGCGGTGAGGCAAGCATTTTTTCGATGGTGGATGATGCGGTGAAGGAATACAGCATAAAGATTCTACGCATCTCTCATCACAACGGTGATTCTCGTGCAATCTTATTTGAGGTGACAGATGACACGCTTCTTCAAAAAGCAGGCGGAATAGTGCAAGGCATGAGCGGGAGTCCAATAGTGCAAGACGGCGCTATAGTGGGCGCAGTTACCCATGTTCTCGTCAACGAGCCCGATAAGGGTTACGGCGTACTCATTGAAACTATGTTGAATGAGTGCGGGTAATGTCGAAAAATTTTTCCAGCAAAATACAATTTCACACTTGAAATTTACCCCAATATATGGTAATATGTCAATGTAACCAAAATAAAACTAAATTAACGGGAGGAAACAACATGGAAAATCAAGTGAGACTGCTGATTTGCGACGACAACGAGGGGCTTTTGAGGGAGCTTGGCGAATTTATGAGCGCAAAAGAAAAAATTGAAGTGGTTGGTACGGCAAAGGATGGTGCGGAAGCTTTGGAAAAAATCAATTCGCTCGCACCTAATGCGATAATTCTCGACATTGTAATGCCAAAAGTGGATGGAATCGGGGTCTTGCAGGAGTTGGAGAAACTGCCGATTTCAAAACGGCCGGTTACAATAGTGCACAGTGACGCAAAGAAGGAGAGCATAACAAATTTGTGTATGGATTTGGGGGCGGATTATCTGATGCTTAAACCCTGTGATTTTGAAACGCTCTATGAGCGAATAATGCTTCTTTGTACACCGCAGGCAGTCTCACATACAAAGAAAGGTGAAGAAAACATTGTGAGTGCAACGCGCCCTTCGGAGCGAACGCTTGAAATCTCTGTTACAAATACTATACATTCTGTGGGCGTTCCCGCCAACATAAAAGGTTATCAATATTTGCGTGACGCTATTATAATGAGCATAAATGATACAGAGCTTATTAATGCGGTAACGAAACAGCTTTATCCCAAGGTGGCGCAGCGACATAACACTTCACCGTCTCGGGTGGAGCGGGCGATACGCCACGCGATTGAGGTTGCATGTATACGAGGTAATGAGGAGGTTTTGTATAAGCTTTTCGGTTACACGGTTAACAATTCAAAGGGCAAACCAACGAATTCGGAATTTATCGCAATGATAGCGGACAAACTGCGTTTGGAAATGCTCGTATCTTAATGAATTTAAGCGACAGGACAATCTGTCGCTTTTTTCTTGCCTTTTTGCTTGTATTTTCGGCAAAATGTGATATAATAAGCAAAACAGAAAAAACGACGGGAGTTTCCATGCGCGTTGTGCTGTCGGCAAAAGGGCAAAACCTTGCCGAATTTCACATGGAAGCACAATGCTAAAAACATTATGGATAGGACAGATGCATGTGAAAAAGATTAAGACAAGGCTGCGGTTTGCGGTATCGATAATTAAATACCTATTTGCCAGGACTTTTTCACCGCTACTTTGTCGGCTCGATAAGTACAAAGATTTGTGGGTAGTCTCGGAACGTGGAGTGGATGCGCGCGACAACGGGTATCATTTTTTTGCCTACCTTATGCGTGAGCATCCTGAAATCAACGCTGTATATATTATCTCAAAGGATTCTCCGGATTATCCAAAAGTCGCCCAGTTAGGTAGGATTATCAGATACCGTTCTTTTTCGCATTACATTGCGCTCGCATGCGCGAAGGCGCTTGTGTCTACGCATATTTGCGGATATACGCCGGACATGTACCTCTTTGGGATAATAGATAAATATATCCCGTTTAAGGGAAAAAAAATCTTTTTGCAGCACGGAATTATTAAAGATGACTTAAAAGAACTGTACTATCCAAATGTGCGGCTGGATGTTTTTGTGTGCGGCGCCAATCCGGAATATGAGTACATAAAAGAAAACTATTGCCATCCGGACGGCGTAGTGCAATACCTGGGGCTTTGTCGTTATGACGCTTTGTACAGCGCACTGCAGGAAAAGCGACCGCATAGCCGGCAGCTGCTGTTTATGCCTACATGGCGGTTATATCTTCAGCATTGCGCATCTGCGGAGGATTTTATAGATTCGGATTACTATAAAATGCTATCACTGCTTCTTTCTTCCCGAAAACTGGAAGAGCTTTTGGAAAAATATGATTATACGCTTGTTTTTTATCCACATTTTGAATCTCAGCGTTTTTTAGAAGCTTTTATTTCGTCCTCACCGCGCGTAATCATTGCGGATTTTAGTGATTTTGATGTGCAGACGCTTTTGATTGATTCGGCAATGCTTATAACCGACTATTCAAGCGTTTTCTTTGATAATGCGTATTTGCGTAAAAGCGTACTTTATTTACAATGCGATGAGGAAAACTACCGCGCTCAGCATTACAAGAAGGGCTATTTTGACTATCGTGCAAACGGCTTCGGCGCCGTTTGCACAACAGTTGACGAGCTGCTGGAAAATCTCGAGAAAATGTTGGAGACAGATTGTGCCGCACCGGAGTTTTACGTCAAACGAATAGAGTCATTTTTCACTCGGTTTGATAACAAGAATTGCGAGCGAAACTTTGAGGCGGTACATCGTCTGCTGTAAGCGTAGGGAGAGAAAGGAATGGTCGTCACAGTGAAAAAAATTACGATTGCCGTTGCCATATATAATGTCGAAAAGTATCTTGACGCGTGCATAAAAAGCATAGTCTGCAATCTGCCGGACTGGGCGCAGGTCATCTTGATTGATGACGCGTCAAAAGACGCGTCCGGTGACATTTGCGACAAGTACGTTTCGGATAATATTACTGTTAAACATTTTGAAGAAAACTGCGGTGTGTGTGCGGTGCGTAATTATGCAATAGAAAATGCGCAAAGCGAGTACATTTGCTTTGTGGACGGCGATGATTTAATACCGCCGTATTTCTTTGACGCCTGTGAAGAAGTACTTGCATGCGGGAAGGACATCTTGTTTTTTTCATATGGGGAATTTACAAATGAAACCGAGATTGAATTTGATGGCGGTGTCAGTGAAGAGGCAAATGAAATAACGAAGGACGAGCTCACCGCAATGGCGCAGTTCGTTGTCGCAAGCAGCTCTGTTTTGCCGCGAAATCCGGCCTATGCGCCCATACGACAGACCTCGATATGGGCCAAAGCGTATAAAGTACAGTATTTGCTTGATAACGATGTTCGGTTTCCGTTTGACCAGAAAAAATCCCAGGATTTAGTATTTAATTCGTACGCCTACTTTTATGCTTCGAGCGCTGTTTTCCTAAATCGAAAAATGTATTTTTACCGTCAAAATCCCACCTCCGTATGCCATAGGTATAATGAAAACATTGTGGATATTGCGCATAAGCTCCTTGATAACTGCAAAAGGGCGATAGACTGTCTCTACGATGATGAAAAAATGTATGAGCTATTCCTGTTGTACCGTGTTATTATGCAGCTGTTCACTTGTATGGAGCTTGACTTTTTCCATAAAGATAACCCCAAATCACCCAAAGAGCGTAAGATGGAGTTTGAAAATTTTTGTATGCAAGAACCCTTTAAGAGCGCGATTGCAGAATACGAAAAAGGGATTTATTGGAACGAGAGGCTGCTTTTATTACGTTTGGTCAGGAAAAATAGGTTCTTTGCTTTGGATTTATTATATCGCCGCCCGATACTTTTGAAAATGTATGGAAAATTTTGCAGCCTGATGCAGGGAGGAGCCAAATGAAAAAAGTCAGTATTATTGTTCCGATATATAACATGGAAAGTTTTATTGAGAGCGGTGTGGAATGCCTCTGCGCTCAAACATACAATAATATAGAAGTGCTTCTTGTAGACGACGGCTCTTCTGACGAAAGCTACAAAAAGTGCGTTGAAGCACAAAAAAGAGATTCTCGAATACGCGCCTTTACAAAAGAGAATGAGGGCGCAGGACCAACGCGTAATTTCGGCATTGAAGCGGCACAGGGGGACTATGCATATTTTTTTGATATTGATGACTACCTGTATCCAAACGCCATTGAACGGCTTGTTGCCGCAATAGAAGAAAAAGATACCGACCTTGTGGTTTGTTCGTTTGAACTTTTTAACGGTAAAAATATTACCAAGCAAATCATTAAATGCAACGGACTTTACCGTGAAGGCGAGGAATTACGGCGTGATTATTATGACCACTGCTTTATGTATGAGGAAAAGGGAATACAGGGAGCTGCTTGGTACAAGCTTTACAAAATGAGTATTATCCGAGAAAACGAGGTTTTGTTTCCGTATTTAAGGCGCAGTCAGGACGAGGTTTTTGTAGCCCGCTATGTTTCACATATAAAAAGCGTGTACTTTATCAGCGATATCTTATGTCGATACTTCGTAAATGACAACGAGCGCACATGGAGCAAATTCCCGCTCAGCTACTTTTCCGTTGCCAAGGAGTCCACGGCATATCTTATGGAAATTGTATATGCGTGGAATACAGAGAACATCAAAGTTCGCAATAAAATCCTGTGCGACTACTACCATAAGACATTTTTAAGCATATGGATAACATTTTGTCCGCGCCACCGGCTTGGGCATATAGAACGATATCGAATGATATGCGACATAAGCAAAGGTTTCGTGGAAAACTTACCTTGCAGACATTTCGGTATAGAAACAGCAGTGCTCTATTATATGATAAAACAGCGACATCTGCGGCTGTATCTGCGTATGGCGCTGTATAGTCTTAAACACAGAAATGATTGAAACGGGGAATATGTGGTGGCAAACACAAACAGAACGAAAGCAACAATAAAAAATACGCTCTGGAGCTTTCTGCAGCAGCTGATAGTCTGCATACTTAGCTTTGCTTCGCGCAAAGTAATGGTGTGGGCGATTGGACTTGACGGAGTGGGGCTAAACGGTTTGTTTTCAAATGTTCTCACTTTGCTTGCGTTGGCGGAACTTGGTGTGGGGAGCGCAATTATATACCATCTCTTTGCGCCGATTGCGCGTGATGACAGAGAAGAAATATGCGCTCTGATGAATTTTTATAAGACGGCGTACAGATACATTGCCGGCGCCATTACGGTGATAGGTCTGGCTGTAATTCCCCTACTTCCGTATATTATAAAAGGCGTTGAGTTTTCAAATTCATATATTATCGTCATATATTTGTTGTTCCTGCTGCAAACGGTGTCATCGTATTTCTTTTCGTATAAGCGGAGCATTCTTACGGCAATGCAAAAACAGTACCTTTTCACTGTATTGGACATTGTGTTCAAAATAATAACGGTGGTTGTGGGCATGATAGTATTGTGGCTCACAAAAAGCTTTGTGGCGTACCTTGTGGTTTTGATTGTTTTGGGAGTGTTGAACAACATGGCGATTTCGCGCCGTGTTGACAAGCTGTACCCGTATATAAACGAAAAGCGAAAAATAGATAACGCGAAAAAGAAGAGCATTTTCAAAAATGTCAAAGATATTTTTGTGGGAAGAATATCATGGAAAATTACGTCCTCCACCGACAATATACTGATTTCCGCACTCGTAGGCACAATACCGCTGGGACTTTATACGAACTATACGATTGTGATAAATACCGTCACTAACATGATAGAGCAGTTCGCAAACGCGTTAAGCGGAAGTCTGGGAGATTTGCTTGTCAGAGAGGACGCACAGCACGTGGAAAAGGTGTTCGGGAGGCTTTGTTTTTTAATGTTCTTTGCCGCGTCTTTTATTTCCTCATGTCTGATGTGCCTGTTGAACCCGTTCGTGAAGCTGTGGCTTGGAGAAGAGTTCCTCATCGCCGCTGTAATTGTGGCGGTCTGCGTCCTGAACGTATATCTTAGTACAATGCGGGTGCCGCTTTGGCGGATGCTCAACGTATCCGGCTTGTTTCAGAAAGACAAATATATTTCTATAACCGGCACGGTGATAAACCTCATTGTTTCATTCTATTTGGGAATGCGGGTGGGCATGGTTGGCATACTCATCGGAACGAGCTGCACTATAGGAATACAGTATATACTTAAGACGGCGCTTTTCTATAGAGAGTTTCTGCATATGTCCTCATATCGTGCCTATGTACGGTTTGGAGCATATACGGCTCTCGCTATTGCGGAGACTGCCGCGGCGTACTTTTTGTGCGCAATGGTAAGCATTCCCAACGAGTATCTCGCTTTTGGCGCAAAACTACTTGTGGCTGCAATTTTGCCCCTGGCGGCGAATATAATTATTTTTCACAGAAACAAAACTTTTCTGTATTATCTTTCGCTGCTTAAAAAGAAGCTTTAGCGCATATCACAAAATAAATTTTGCTAAAACAGGTCTTTTTGTTGATATAAAGATTTGACAACGGGTTATGCAAAGTATATAATTATATCAATATTTATTGGGAGGTATTGTTATGTCAAGAGTCTATAACTTTTCAGCAGGTCCCTCCGCATTGCCTGTTCCCGTACTCGAACAGGCGCAGCGCGAAATGCTTGAGTACCCCGGCAGCGGCATGTCCGTTATGGAGATGAGTCACCGCAGCAAGGCGTACGATGGTATTATCAAAGGTGCGGAAGCGCTTTTGAGAGAGATTATGGAAATTCCGGACAATTATAAAGTTCTTTTCCTTCAAGGCGGCGCATCGAGTCAGTTTGCAATGGTTCCGCTTAATCTTTTTACAAAATCGAAAACATGTGACATAGTTATAACTGGCCAGTGGGCTAAAAAAGCAGCTTCCGAGGCAGCAAAATACGGAAAAGTGAATAAAGTTGCTTCGAGCGATGACAAGGTTTTCTCGTATATTCCGGACCTTGACGCTGCAACGTTTGACAAAGACGCGGATTATTTCCATATAACATATAATAATACGATATACGGTACGCGCTTTACAACGCTTCCGGATACAGGCAGTGTTCCTTTGGTGTCAGATATTTCTTCGTGCATTCTTTCGCAGAAGATAGATGTCTCAAAGTTTGGACTGCTCTATGCCGGCGCGCAAAAGAACATTGCCCCGGCGGGTCTTACGATAGTGATTGTCCGCGAGGACCTTATAGGAAATGCCATGGAAATAACGCCGACAATGTTTGACTATAAAATTCATGCTGACAACGACTCTCTTTATAACACTCCTCCCGCATACTGCATTTATATCTGTAAGTTGGTGCTTGAATGGGTTAAGGCGCTTGGCGGTGTAGAGGCTATGGAAAAAATCAATGAGAAAAAGGCGAAGATTCTCTACGACTTCCTCGACGCCTCGTCGCTTTTTAGAGGCACCGTTGTTGCGCGCGACCGGTCACTCATGAACATTCCGTTCGTAACGGGTAATGAAGATATGGACGCTAAATTTATAAAAGAAGCAGCTGCGGCCGGGTTTGTTAACCTCAAGGGTCACCGCACTGTCGGCGGCATGCGTGCCAGCATATATAACGCCATGCCGCTTGAGGGTGTAGAGGCTCTGGTTGATTTCATGAAAAAGTTTGAAAGTGAAAACAAATAACAGAGAAGGGTTTGATTAGAATGTATAATCTTTTAACGCTTAATAAGATTGCCGCCTGCGGTCTTGCGGGATTTGATAAGGACAAATATAATATTACCGACAATTGCGACAATCCCGACTGCATCATGCTCCGTTCGTTTAAGATGCATGATATGGAGCTTAAAGACAATTTGCTCTGCGTTGCCAGAGCCGGTGCAGGTGTTAACAATATCCCGCTCGATAAATGCAGTGAAAAAGGCATTGTTGTGTTTAATACGCCAGGCGCAAACGCGAACGCCGTCAAAGAACTTGTAATAGCCGCTTTGTTGCTTTCTTCGCGCGGAATTATCCAAGGTGCGCAATGGGCTCAGACGCTTAAAGGAACAGAGGCTGTTGAAAAAGCCGTTGAAAAAGGCAAAAGCGCTTTTGGCGGAACGGAGATTATGGGCAAGAAAATTGCGGTCGTGGGTCTGGGTGCAATAGGAGTTATGGTTGCAAATGCGGCGTATGCCCTTGGAATGGATGTTGTCGGCTATGACCCCTACATCTCGGTTAAGGCGGCGCTCAATCTCAGCCGCCATATTGAGGTAGTAACCTCGCTAAAAGATGCAATCAAGGATGCCGATTACATCACGCTTCATGTACCTTTGCTCGATTCTACAAAATATATGATAAATGACGAGCTGCTTCAAAACAGCGTCAAAAAAGGCGCCAAGCTTCTCAACTTCAGCCGCGGTGAGCTTGCCGATGTTGCGGCGGTTAAAAAGGCTCTCGCAGACGGAGTTCTTACCAGCTATGTAATCGACTTCCCGAGCGAAGACTGTCTTGGAGTGGATGGCATTATTGCAATCCCGCACCTTGGAGCTTCTACTGAGGAAGCCGAGGACAACTGTGCAATGATGGCGGCGCATGAACTTATGGATTATATTGAGAATGGCAATATTGTTAATTCGGTAAACTTTCCGGCGTGCGAAGTACCACGCACAACGCCTACACGTGTGGTTATTCTGCATAAGAATGTACCCAATATGCTTACTCGCTTTAGTAAAGTCATGGCAGACGAGGCAATTAATATCGAGAATATGACAAGCCGCTCCAAGGGTGACTACGCGTATACGATAATGGATGTTGCAAGCGATGTTTCCACTGCGAATGCAGATGCTATCAAAGAAATTGACGGAGTGATAAAAGTACGGGTAATTAGCTAATCGCCGATAAAAAGAGCTTGCCTTGAGTATTCAAGACAAGCTTTTTTGTTGGTGGAGATAAGCGGGATCGAACCGCTGACCTCTTGAATGCCATTCAAGCGCT